>JAFGTN010000813.1 GCA_016934075.1 Pirellulales bacterium | reverse complement strand
TCCTCTTGAGGATCAAAAGCTGGGTGTCGATCCAGCGAATGGTGCCGAACAAACCCGTCCTCGTTTCCACAAGGTCCAATATCTGCTGGTCGCGGGCAACGCTATCGGGCATGCCTTCCATCGACGAAATCGCCTGCTGCAAACCCTGCAGCAAGCCGATGAGCAATCCTCGTTGCGCAACATTTTCGGTTGACGACTTCTCGGTTTTCGAACGCGGCGTTATCATCTGCAACATGCCGGCCGTACCGCTGGCTTTGTAGTAGGCTTTTTCCAAAGCCGCTCGCACACGAGCTTTGTCGTCTTCGGAGGTCATCGCATGGTTGCGTTTCTGGACGCCCTGCATGGCGGCATTGAAGCTGTTCTTCAACTGCTCATCATCTATGTTGCCCGGTATTGGTGGTTTTGCACGCGGCGGTTGCGTTTCACCAATGGCGTCGAGTTCCGTTATCATTTTATCGAATGACGCCACACGCGCGATCCGCTCCTGGCTGAGGGCGATTTTTCGCTCCTGAAAATCCTGCGACGCGGCTAACTTTGCGTCAATCCTCAAAGGAACGTCCCAGCAGGTTACCAGACAACGGATCTTATCGTTCAGATCGCGACGCTGCAAAAACTTGATAATCGCCGGGCGGGTATACTTCTCCCAAGTCACCTGCCGTATTCTCACTTGTGGCTTACCATCGAGCAAAAGGATATGCGAGGAGGGGATGCCCCGTGCCTTTGCGTAATATTCCGCAATGTGCCGTGATTCCTTACTACTGGACATGGCAATAATAGCTACTTCATCGGGCAACAATGTAGCCCAAGCCGTAGCGGCCCAAAGCATGGTAACTGCATAAAACGAGGCGCCGGTAAGCCACACGTAAATCGATCCACAGCCAATAGCCCGGAACTTTGTCCTGGAATTAAACGCCAATCGCATTAAAACATTCCTTCCCTGCTTTCGCAGATCGTGAAAACAGCCCTCTTTTGCCTATTAACCATGAATTTGAATCTCAATCAGAACGATTCATCATCACTTTCAAACTAAGTACTCTCAAGCAGTGTAACGGAATCGTTCTAGCCGTAAAGGCTTTTATTATTATCTCCTGACATCATAGTACGACTGGTTGAGTTTCGGCGATTTTTGTTTGTAGTTCCGCCTTGAGGTGGCAAACGTCCTGCCAAGATGACTCCGGACCGCAATATAATCCGCCTGAAGACAGCACTTAAAACAAAAGCCAAACAGTCAAGATCCATACTGCCTCCCCCACCAGATCTGATTTTGGCATTCCTGATAATATCAGTAAATACACGACTTGCAAAAAACACAGATTATTTATAAATACTTACATGACAACGTTTTTGCAACTATCATCTGTTTTTGCTATTACATGCCGAAAATATTGCCGTTTTCTGCAAATTCTGCTATATTGACATTTATGAATTACCCTACTACCCCGCAATCGAAAGTCTATCGGCTCGCTTCTTTGATCGAGCAGGACCTGCGACGACGTGATCTTGACACCGGTGATCCCTACCTGACGGCCACCGAAGCCGGTGCCGACTTCGGCGTCGATCAGTTCACGGCTACCCGCGCCATGAGCCTGTTGGCAAAACGTGGTATTTTGATTCGTAAGCGCGGCGTAGGTACGTTCGTGGGCGAGGTAGAACCCGAAACTACAATCCCGGTATTGCGTTCGCTGCATGTGCTCAAGGGATCGGGAAAAGACGAACACAAATGGGGATTCCCCATCGGTGAAATCGTGGAAGGGCTGCATGAAACCTTTCCGGGCTTCCAGGTGCAGTCGAATATTCTTCCGCATCACAATCCGGCTGAAATGGTTCGTCTTATCGAGCAACGCACGCTCGACGACTCCTTGGCCGGAATGATACTACTAAGTTGCCCGCGGGAAGTGCAGGAACTGGTTCTGGAAAACCGGTTGCCGGCCGTCTCCTTCGGCAGCGTCTATCCAAACACTAAAAAAATTCCCTCGATCGACCTCGACCAGTTCGAATCCGGCCGCCTGCAAGCCGAATATTTGCTCAAACGCGGCCATCGACGCATCATGCTATTGATGCGGGAGAATTGGCGGCCGGGCGACAACCGCCTCGTCGACGGTGTAAACAAGGCCATGGCCGACACCGGCTTGGGTTTCGACTCGCTGGTCACACGTTCGATTCCCGAGGAAGACTCACTCATCACAAACGAAATCCACCGCCTTTTGTTAATGGACGACAGGCCCACCGGCTTGATCTGTCGTTGTTGGCGTTTCGCCGAAACGGCGTTAAATGCGATACGGTCGCGGTCGATGAGCGTACCGGACGATCTGGATATCGTTTTCAACCACTATGACGCAAAAATATCCGCTTATCTGAATCTACCGCGCACTTGCGCCACACTATCCAGCCGCGAGCAGGTAAAACTGGTCGCTCAAACGCTGGAAAAAATAATCAACGGAAAACAACTCGAAAACAATCATGTAATTCTGCCGGTTAAACTGGTGGAACCCGAGAGAGTAAATAGCACATCGAGATAACACCAGCAATAAAGGGAAATAATACCAACAAAGAACTCCGGGGAATTAAAGTCGGAACGGAAAAGAAGCAAGGCAAGAAAAAGTAATTGCCCACCACTTGGCTCGAGGGATGATTAAGCCAACACTAATCGAAGGAGAAGGCAACGGGCGCTCGCCCGTTCATTCGAATACTAAAGCCGCCTCTTTTCTTTCCAAGGAATACACTCAAATGAAACCCCGAAAACCAAAAGCTTTCACGCTCGTGGAGCTACTAGTGGTTATCGCCATCATCGGTATCCTCATCGCGCTTCTGCTGCCGGCCGTGCAAGCCGCGCGCGAGGCGGCGCGGCGGATGCAGTGTGCCAACAACTTCAAGCAAGTCGGCGTAGCCGCGCACAGCTACCATGCGGCAATCGGCACGTTTCCCACAGGTGTGGACATGTGGACGAACGGAACCTGCTCGGCGCCCAGCGGCTGGACTTCGGGTATGTATTACAATTTTGGCTGGGGCGCGTTTTTCCTGCCGTATATGGAACATTCGTCGGTTTACGACCAACTGGAACCGGACATCCGCTGTTATGGTTGGTCTCCCAACTATGAGCTTGGCGCGGAGTTCATCAACCAATACCTGTGTCCTTCCGATCCACAGGGCCGGGAGCTGGTCAGTTGCTGCACAAAACCCGCGGGCCAGGGCAACGGAACCCGCCAAGAAGAAGACCTGGCCATAACCAACATGTCCGGTGTTTCCGACAGCCGTATCTGGCGATGCTTGACCAGCGGCACGTATCGCTGGCCGCGATCAGACGGCAATGGTGTTCTATTTAACAACTCCCAAGTAAAAATATCCGAGATCACCGATGGTACAAGCAGCACGTTGCTCGTGGGAGAGATCCCCGGTGCAGGGCCGAACTCGTATCTCGGGCAATTCTGGATCAGTTGGAACGTAATGAGCACGGAAAACGGCATCAACCTGCCCTTGCGTCTCAAACTGAATACCGGCATTGACCCAACTCCATGGAGTAGTAGTACCTTCGGTTTCGGCAGCTATCATCCCGGTGGATGCCACTTCCTATATGCAGACGGCAGCTCGCACTTCCTCCAGGAAACCATTTCGCAGCACGTTCTCGAACAACTCACCACCCGAGCCGGCGGCGAGACGATCGACACCTCCATCGAGTAAGTAAGGAAAATGCGTATAAAACGATTACCTTACGAAAAGGAGTCCAGGTAATATGCCACGAGATGCGATACGTGAAAATAAACTAACCATGCTGGTGGTGATATTCGCGCTGCTGCCGCTTGCGGTCGGCTGCGACGACGGCATGGACCGCGTGAAAATGTCGGGCAAGGTGATCTACGACGGCAAACCGGTCCAGGACGGTATGATCCGTTTCATGCCCAAGCCCGGCACGGAGCGCCCGTTGACGATCGAACCCATCAAGAACGGACTGTACAACACCAACACCAGCGGCGGCGTGCCATCCGGCAGCTACAAGGTCGACATCCGTTCCTTCAATCCCGACGACCCCATCCCCATGGGCCCTGGGGAACCCGAGCGACGCCAACTCCTCCCGGCGAAATACAACAACCGCACCGAACTGGAAATCACGCTGAAACCCGGTCAAAAAAAGCTTGAACACGACTTCATATTGGAAAAATAGATTATGCATCACACACTAACCCGAAGCGCAAGCGAAGGGAGAACGATGTTATTCTTGCCAATCTCCCTTCGCTTGCGCTTCGGGTTAGTATTTTCAGTGAGATCCGTTGCTGCAGAATAATCGGGCTAGCGCCGTGCCGCTCACAAATCATCCCCCCACTTCCCTCCAACCACAGGAAATCGCGATCCATGTTCCACCACCACGCCCCCCTGCCCTGCCCCGTCGTTGTTTGTCTATTGGCATTAGCCTTCACGATAACCGCTTTCGCGCAAACCGCTTTGGCCGCCGACAAACCGGACAAGGACGCCTTTCAGGTTATCAAGCTGTTGCCGCCCGGCAAAACCAATCCGCGTAATAGCGAGGGCGATTTCATCAAGTTGGCCGACGGGCGAATTTTTTTCATCTATTCGCACTTCACCGGCGGCGGGTCCGACCATGCCACGGCACATCTGGCCGGACGTTTCTCCAGCGACGGCGGTCGTACCTGGGACGACAAAGACACACTGGTGCTGGCCAACGAGGGCGGATTCAACATCATGTCGGTCTCGCTCCTGCGACTGCAAGACGGTCGCATCGCCTTGTTCTACGCCCGCAAAAACTCGCACACCGACTGCCGGCCCATCATGCGGATCTCGACCGACGAGGCCAAAACCTGGAGCGCGCCCACGGTCGTCATCCCCGATGAGCAAATCGGCTACTATGTCTTGAACAACGACCGCGTCGTCCAACTTAAAAGCGGACGGCTGCTGGTGCCCGTCGCCTTGCACCACAAACCAAACTGGGAGAAACCCGACTGGGCCGGATTTCTCAGTTGCTACTATTCTGACGACGCGGGCAAGACCTGGAAGAGCGGCAAGACCACATTGACGGCCAAAACCGACAAAGGCGCGCGGATCACCACACAAGAGCCCGGCGTGGTCGAACTCAAGGACGGCCGCGTGATGATGTTCACCCGCACCTCGGCCGGCACGCAATACGTGAGCTATTCGTCCGACGGCGGCGACACCTGGTCGAAGTTCGAACCGTCGACCATGCTCTCGCCCTGCTCGCCCGCCACCATCGAGCGCATCCCCGGCACCGACACGCTCTTGCTGGTCTGGAACAACCACACGAACATCGATCCCAAGCTCCGTGGAAAACGCACTCCGCTCACCATTGCCATTTCAAACGACGAAGGCCGCACCTGGCAAAAGGCCAAGAATCTTGCCGACAATCCCCACGGCTGGTACTGCTACACGGCCATGCACTTCGAAGGCGACCACGTACTGCTAGGCCACTGCGCCGGCGACCGCCGCAAAGGCGGCCTGAGCGAAACACACATCACGCGGGTTCCGTTGGAGTTTGTGATGAAATAGCGAAATTTTCCTTTGCAAAAACGTGGTTCGGGCATCTTGGCCATGAGAATTCCACTTCACGGGCAAGATGCCCGTGCCACCCAATGACTTCATAACAGGCTGTTAGCCCGGTCGCCCGCGACCGGCCGAAGAACGGCAATCCCCCATAGTATAGCCACAAACGATGGGCTTGGTTTTTGCGCGGTGCCGATAGATGTCATGACGAACAAGCTACTGTGTGCTTGCACTCTTACTATCTGACACATTCTTAACAGGCAGTTTACCTTCAGATCCACCATCGTCTGGTTCGTCCTCCTGCAAGTCGTTTTGTTCTGGTACTTGAATTCTAAATACATCCGGCAGTATTTTTTCCGCGGCGGCTTTTGTTACAGCCGTTCTGTTTAGACTAATAATTTTCATCTCGGACAGATGTTTTAGATGGACCAGCCCTTTATCTGTCAGATTCGTTCCTTGCAGCGATAGATAACTTAGTGCTTTAAGTGACGTGATGTGCTCGAATCCATTGCCGGAGATTCTGGTGTCATCGAGTGTTAGATCCTTCAAATTAATTAATCCCGCAAGGTGGACGAGACCGGCATCTGTGACTTGTGTTCCACTGAGATTAAGTTTGTCAAGATTTTTGAGTTTCCCGACATACCTCATGCCCTCATCGGTAATCGACGTGTCTTTAAGAGATAAGTTCGTCAAGCCCGGGATTGCCGCTAAGCGACCAAGTCCCTTGCCAGTAATTTTCGTATTATCAAGATCGAGAGAAGTCAAATTTGTCAATCCAGCAAGGTGAGCAAGGCCGTCATCGGTGATTTGCGTTCCATTCAGATTCAGTCGTTTAAGACTCTTGATCTTTCCGATCTGTTGCAAGCCGCCATCAGTAATCGGTGCGTAGTCGAGCGACAACACTGTCAAGGTTTGAATTTCCGCAAGGTGTCCAAGACTTGTGCCGGAGATTTTAGTCTTGTCGAGTTCGAGATATTTCAGACCTGTTAATCCTGCAAGGTGGACACAACCGGTGTCGTCAATCGCCGATTCTCTGAGTGTGAGCTCTTCAAGCCTCTCAAGCGACGTAAAATACTCCAATCCCTTACCCTTGACAATCGTTTTATCCAAGTTCAAAATCTGTAGAGTTGTGAGGGTACGAAAGTGTCGAAGCCCCTCATCTGTAATCTGTGGACCGAAAATGCCAATCCACGTTACGCAATCGAGATCTTCGAGGATGGCCAGAACATCATTGGTGGGTGGGTGAGTATCTTTGTGCCAGCCTACATAAAGGACGACCAATCCCCATCTATCAACACTAGCCCCACTTCGCACCAACTTCTCACAGATCTGCCGTACGTGCAACGCCTCGTGTAGTCGGCTGCCCAAGCTACCAAAAAAAATGGCTAGCAACAATGTGACAAGCATTAGAGTCCGAAGTCGAAACTGAAATCGAGTGCGCGGTTGTGAGTAAACCTTTTCCCCGACCGCTTTGTACGTTTCGTAATCGACAACTTCGACAAAACGGCCAAGAGTCTCAGTAACCGGTCCGACATCCCTTGAATGTACAGAGAACGGATAAATCCTGTTGTCGAGTTCGATACGGACCGTGTTCGGCTTAAACCATACCGCCCGGCGAATTTTTTCCCACGGAGAGAAAATCGACAGCGAATTTATATAAGCCAAAATTCCAGCATCGCGAATTGTGAACGAATGAAAGACGCCGGAAAGGTTTTCTATTCCACACAATAAGACTAGTGGACTGCCAACAACTAGACAAACCATCAAAGGCAATAGGACTCGCCCCATATTCCCATAAAATTCCGGTGGTAATGGCCTGTCAAGATAGTCGCTGCCAGCGTATGGTTTGATGAAAAAAACATGAAACAACCAGTAAGCACAGAAGATTGCAACCAAACTCGCGATTACGAGAATCACACCAAGCAGGCCAATTGCTATCCTTGCCCCAATCCTCGGACGCACTTCCAGCACTACGCGCCCAGCCATTCTGCGGCCATGAATAACTCGGTAAATGGCCGTCACCAGACACAACACAATACAAACAGCAAATACAGTACAAATCGGCGGTGCAAATACCTCAAACGCTTCGACATCATCCAAAGACCACAGCGTCTCCCAGACATTCATTGATCCGCCTTCCGTGCTCTAATTCTGCTCTTGCGCTTTCACCCACCCGGACCGTGATACTCTATCCGAATTATCGCGTATAAGACAGATATCGCAACGATTAAACAACTTCCGGCGTCTCATGTGCCTTACGCCGCGAACTGTTAAGATTCGGGTTGTTTTCCGTAGTTGCGCTTCAATCCAGCCGCCACCCCCCTCACAATAACTATTTTCAGCCAATATTTCTCTATCAACCGGCCATCCTCCGCCCTTGTATCAACCAGCCAAAAGGGTATATTGATAGTTTTGCCCTTCCCCGGCGGACAATGGTCTGCTGGTCGTGTTACTGGAGAGGTTCAATGGCTCAAGTTTGTCAAGTTTGTGGAAAGAGTCCGTCGATAGGAAATTCCGTAGCCCACCGCGGTAAGGCAAAATACCTCGGCGGAGTTGGTACAAAGATTACCGGTATCACCCGGCGCAAGTTCCGCCCCAATCTGAAACGGGTTAAGATCACCACCGAAAACGGCACCCACAAGACGGCGCGCGTCTGCACCCAGTGCATCCGCAGTGGAGCGGTCACCAAGATCGTCCGCCGGGCACCCTTCAAGTTGCCCGCCGGCGAAGCCAAATCGTAAGTCGACCGTTGGCGTCTATCTGTATGCGGCTGCCCATTGAAAAGTGTGCCTCTGCCGGCTTGTCCAGCAGTAATTGCAAGAAATTCCCGGACAACACTGCTGGACAAGCCGGCAGTTGCACCCGATTTGGCTGATATTCACTAGTTCAACAGGCTGCTAATATGTCCATTTCACGCGAAGACGTCCAGAAAGTGGCCGTGTTGGCCCGGCTCGAATTGTCCGACGCCGAAATCGATACCATGACCACTCAGATGGGCGACATCCTCGACTACATGAATCTGCTCGCCGAGGTCGACACCGCCGATGTCGAGCCCATGGCCCACGCCCTGGACGTCAGTGATGTATTTCGCGACGATACGGTTCGCCCCAGCATCGATCGGGCCGACGCCTTGGCAAACGCCCCGCGAGCCGACGGCGAATGCTATCTGGTGCCTGCCGTGTTGGGCGATCAATAAGTTCACAGACATCAGACCTCGGACTTCGGATTTCTGAGGGCAAATGTGTTAATTAAGAAGGCGGATTTGCAATGTCTTTTATCGAAGCAACCGACTTGCTGGCACGCCTCGAAAGCGGCGAGACGACATCCGGGGAACTCACCCGAAACTGCCTCGAACGTATCGAGCAACTCGACGCGAAGGTCAACTCCTTCCTGCATGTGAACGGCGAATCCGCCCTGGCTCAAGCCGAAGATATTGACCGTCGCCGCAAGGCGGGCAAGCCGCTGGGCCGGCTGGCCGGTCTGCCCGTGGCCGTTAAGAGCCTGCTGACAAGCGTGGGCGAGACGACCAGTTGCGCTTCGAAGATTCTGGAAAACTTCCGCCCTCCCTACGACGCCACGGCCGTGGCCAAGCTCAAAGCGGCCGACGCCGTACTGATCGGCAAAACCAACATGGACGAGTTTGCCATGGG
>JAFGTN010000812.1 GCA_016934075.1 Pirellulales bacterium | reverse complement strand
CTTTGAGGCATATTGGCTGAAGACGTGATGGTTTTTTAGTCAATTGTGCCTCATTTTTTTATAAACCACAAAATCCGGTAGAACTAGTGGTTTTACTACTTGGCGTAATCGACGGCGCGGGTCTCGCGCAGCACGGTAACCTTGATCTGTCCGGGATACTGCATGGTCTCTTCGATCTCGCGGGCGATGTCGCGCGCCATGCGGGTGGCTTGCAGGTCGTCGATGTCCTCGGGGCGTACGATGATGCGCACCTCACGCCCGGCCTGCAAAGCATAGGTCTGGCTGACGCCTTTGTGGGCGCTGGCGATATCTTCCAGAGCCTTGATGCGCTTGATGTATTGTTCCAGACTTTCGCGGCGGGCACCAGGGCGGGCACCGGAAATCGCATCGGCAGATTCGACGATGATGGCTTCGACGCTGTCCTGTTCGGCCTCGTGGTGGTGGGCGGCGACGGCATTGACGATTTCGGGGTTTACCCGGTAGCGAGTCAGAAACTCGGCCCCGATGGCGGCATGCGTGCCTTCCAGGTTGTGATCCATGGCCTTGCCGATGTCGTGTAGCAGGCCGCCGCCTTTGGCGATCTCGATATTGGCGCCCAATTCGGCGGCGATCACGGAGGCGATCTTGGCGGTTTCTACGGCGTGGGCCAATTGGTTCTGGCCATAGGAGGTGCGGAACTTGAGGCGGCCCAGCATCTTGGTGACTTCTTTGTTCAGGTTGGGAACACCAGCTTCGAAGGCGGCCTCTTCACCGGCCTCGATAATTGAGCGTTCTACATCCTGGTGCTCTTTCTCGATGGTCTTTTCAATGTTTGCGGGGTGGATACGGCCATCCAGCACCAGCTTGGCGAGCGCCCGACGGGCGACTTCGCGGCGTACCGGATCGAAGCATGAGATGGTTACGGCTTCGGGGGTGTCGTCGACGATCACGTCGACCCCGGCGGCTTGCTCGAAGGCGCGGATGTTACGGCCGTTGCGGCCAATGATGCGGCCCTTCATATCGTCGGAGGGCAAAGGGACAACCGAGGTGGTGGTTTCGGAAACGTGTTCGGAAGCCACGCGCTGGATTGCCAGGGAGATCAGCTTGCGGGCACGTTTTTCGCCTTCTTCGCGTGCCTCGGCTTCGATCTGGCGGATGATGCGCGCCATATCGCCCTGGGCTTCCTTTTCCACTTCCTGCATCAGCACGGCACGCGCCTCGTCGTTGGTCATGTTGGAAATCTCTTGCAGTT
Organism: Pirellulales bacterium; assembly: GCA_016934075.1. GTDB lineage: Bacteria > Planctomycetota > Planctomycetia > Pirellulales > Thermoguttaceae > JAFGTN01. The sequence goes on along the minus strand of JAFGTN010000812.1, from coordinate 1,683 downwards.
TCTTGAGGGCATCGTCGTGCAGTGTATTCAATTCGTTGGCACGCCGGTCCATCGAACTCTGGCGCTTGTTGAGGGTCACTTCGCGCTGTTCCAGGCGGTCGGTGCGGTTGTCCAGTTCGGCGCGGCGGCGCTGCAAACGGTCGTCTTCCTTGCTGAGTTCGTTGCGGCGCCGCTCGATTTCGGATTCGGCAGCTTCGCGAATTTCCAGGGTACGATCTTTAGCTGCGATCTCGATCTCCCGAGCTTGTTCTTTGGCCTCGTTGACGATGCGGTTGGCTTCTTGCTCTTCTAATTTTCTTGCTCGCTCTACCTGTAAGTGTTTCGCCAGGAAGCCGACGCCAATACCGATCACGGCGGCGACGGCTATGTAGATTGCGTCCATCATTTCAATACCTCACTCGATTCAGTTTCGTTTTCATTGTCTTGGGATATGTTCGTTTCTTCCCAAACCTTGGGGATAATATTCGAAATAATGCCATAGTTGAATCCCCGGCGAGCTAGAAATCCGCTTAGCTTTTTGCGGAAATCTTGATAATCCAGTTCTCGGTACCGCCGGGCTTTCTTGGTAGCTGCCCGGTATGCCAGGGTTTCTTCGTCCAGGTCTTCCAGCGTATTTTCGATGGTGGTGTCTTGAATGCCTTTTTTGCGCAGTTCGGCGCGCAAGGCACGGCGGCCGCGCGGGCGAAATTCATTGCGGTTGTCCACCCAGAGGGCCGCAAACTGTTGGTCGTTTACGTAGTTCTTGTCGCGCAGGCGTTCCATCACCAGTTCGATGGTTTCTGCGGGAACATCGTGTTTGCGGAGGTTGTCGCCGACTTCTTTTTCGGCCCGCGGGCGATAGCTGATGAACTTCAAGGCACGCTGGTAAGCGACCTCGATGCCATCTTTGGCGAGCAGCTCGGTGATCTTTTCTTCACTCAGCTCTTGGCCGACTTTCAGCCAGGCGGCAACGATGCGCGCCAACCCAAAGGCAAATTCGCCGTCAAGGTAAACGTTGACGCGCTCTTTGTTGCGCCTTTGCAGTTTCAGGGCTGTGATCTTTCGCATATGCATTCCGTTTTTAAAGCAACAGCCGTGGTTCTACATCAGTAGGCCACGGCTACAATCTGACGATTTTGGGAAATCAGATTAGAAAATGATACGGCAGGCGTTGGTCAAAAGATAGGCTAAAGTAACGCCGCCTGGGTGCTTGTGTTCGCTGTCTTTAGTTGTTGCCTAAAATACTTTCAATCCTTTTGCACCTTCTGCAATTGGTCGATGCGATCCAGGGATTTGGGCCGCACTTGCTGACGCTTGCCAGTACTAGGCCGTTTACTGTGGAAACAACAGCGTGTTTCCGGTTTTTTCTAAAATCTGATTTCAAGCCATGGCCGCGGGTATTGCGGCATTTATACAGCCGAGGTGGGGGAGAGTTATTCCTCTTCTTCTTTGAGGGGTAGGTCCGTGGTGAATGCCTGTTCGCGGACCAATGCTTCGATCTCGGCTGCGATGTCGGGGTTGGCACGTAGGAAATCTTTCACGTTTTCACGGCCTTGCCCTAAACGGTCGTCCCCGTAATTGTAGAACGACCCACGTTTGTCAATAATTTCAAATTCGACGGCCAAATCGAGCAGGTCGCCGACTTTAGAGATACCTTCATTATACATTATATCAAATTCTGCGGTGCGGAAAGGCGGTGCAACT
>JAFGTN010000811.1 GCA_016934075.1 Pirellulales bacterium | reverse complement strand
CGTGCACTTCAGCGGCCCTGCCGGTCGTTTTCCCTTTGGCCGCGTGGCCGAGTTGGGCCGCGAGCCGGATTTGCGTGCCGTGCCCAACGGTATTGATGTAATAACCTTCCAATTCCGCAACAGCCGTGATTTGCATCGCAACGGGCTGATCGAGTTTATCGAAGAGCACCTGGCGGCTTGCCGCGAGGAGGATTAGAGTGATGTCCGAACCGCTAGTATCGCCACGATTTATCTTCCGATTTTCGTTACCCTGTCGACATAAAGCACGGTTGTGGATGACCAAGGGGGCCGGACTGGACGAAAGCTATAGGCTCGTTGGCCTGGCCGAACTGGAACATCCGGGGCGGGTGCCCGACTTCCGTGCCGCGTGGAGCGAAACTGGTATGGCTTTTTCGATTCTGGTGGAGGGAAAGCAACAACCGCCATGGTGCCGTGCCATGCATGTGAGCGAGAGCGACGGAGTGCAAATCTGGATCGATACCCGCAACGTACAAAATGTGCACCGTGCCAGCCGGTTCTGCCATCGGCTGGCATTCCTGCCTTGTGGCAATGCGGCCAGAGCGTCCGATCCCGTGGCGGCCGTGTTGCCCATCAATCGTGCTCGAGAATTGCACGGGCCCATCCACGATGGACAGTTAAAAGTGGTCAGCCAAATTCTGGCAGACGGCTATCAACTGGATGCCTTCGTGCCGGCTGAGGCGTTGACAGGCTTCAATCCGGAGGACCACCCGGCGATCGGCTTCAACTACGCGGTGTTCGACCGCGAGTTGGGAGATCACACTCTTACGGCTGGTGGAGCGATGCCCTATCGCGAAGATCCCAGTCTTTGGGCAACGTTGGAGTTGACAGCCCGTTGATAAAAGGCGGCAATGGCTATCAGTAGAGCGAAGTTTCTGCGGCTCAGCAGGAGCTTCGCCTCCCGTACAGCTAGTTTGTTCATTGCGTGTTTCGCGAACGCAAATTCCGTGCCACGGATCGGCTTAAGCGGTCGGCTTCATAGAGCGGCTGGGGTAGTCGGCGGCCGAAGAGCATTCGGCGTGCAAGTTCCGTGGCGAAGTCGATGTCCACGCGGTGGCCGGGCGAGACAAAGATGGGGCGGTGACTTCCACGCGTGGGACGAATGGCTGCGCCGACTTGTTGCTCGTCGAGCATGACCGGCCGCGATTCGAGGTGGCGCATATCGTCGATATCAACCCTTCCGCAGAGTCGTTTTTTGATTACGCCCACGGTCGGCTGCGCAGCCGCCACGCCCAGAAACGAAGCAATGCCCGCACGGCGAGGATGCAGGATGCCCGTGCCGTCGACCATGATCACCGGACAATCGCGGCCGGCTCGGTGAACCTTTTTCATCAACTCCAGGAGTATGGGCAGTTCGCGAAAGGTCAAGTAGGTGGTGATGTAGGGGAAAACAGCCGGTCGGCTTACGGTCGTCGACCAGACCACGCTACCGTTGTCAGAGTCGACCAGTACATAAGCGGCCACGGCCCAATCGGTGCTCGATTCCCCGGACGAGCCGCGTGCCGACGGAGTATAGGACACATCGACACCGGCGACCTGCGGCGGGATGCGGGTTCTGCGGGAGAGCCGCACTTTGGCGGCCAGGTCGTGCTGTAAGCGACGCAACTTCTTCAAGGGATAGTCGGTTTGGAAATCGTCGAACTCGTAGCGGTTCAAGTCGACACGCATCTCTTCCGGTCGCGTACCCTCGACGATTACTCCTTCTTTGCTTAACCGTCGGGCTTTGGCGGCCGTGTCGCCGGCCACATACAATCCCAGGTGTCCCGTGGCTCGAACCACGCGGTGGCAGTGACAATTGCCGTCGTGGGAGTGGTGCAATCCGAAATGTCCCACCCACCGCGAAGCGATTGAGTCGCCCAGTGCTTGGGCAAGTCGTCCGTAGGTTGTCACACGACCGGCAGGAATCTGCGACAGCAGGTCGCCGAGATTTTTCGCAAGGTTGGGAACGAGTGGGACAAGTGGATGGGGCATTGATCTAGGATTTCATACATTCAAGGGGCAAAGGGCGGAATTTCGAATGTTGATATCAGAGGCGTTCAGCTTAACGATGGATCGCCAACTACGATAGCCCAGAACTAGCATCGGCTCAAAGACGCCCGATGACAATCCAAGGGCAAAGCAAAGGCGGGAAAACATACTTCGTAAGATATGACGTAAACCCGCATAACCGACCTCCCCCATGGAGGGGAGAAAAAGTCTTCCCTTAACCATGAATCAAAGTTAAACTGGAGGCACTCATAAACCTCTTAGCGTTACGGTTTCAAGCCGCCGCGCGCTACGTATTCAGACCGTTGTACATATGAATCGCCGGCACCTTGACTCGCAGGAACTCCTATTCTTGAGAAAATCATGAATTACACCATTAGTTATGGCAAGAGAAAACTCAGCCTTCAGATTCCACGGAAACGTGTGATCGGACAGCTTTCACCGAAGGATGTGAAACAAGTGGCCGACGTGGGACGAGCGGTTCGCAATGCATTGAAGCGCCCGTTCGAGTCACCGCCACTGGTAGAGTTACTTCAAGGTAGAACCACAGCATTGATTGTGACCGTCGATCACACACGGCCGTCACCAAAGCCCATGCTCGATCCGATGCTCGAAGCGTGTGCGGCTTGTTATGTCACGCCGACGATCATGATTGCCACCGGCCGGCATCGTCAGATGACACCACAGGAGTTAAAGTCTCATCTCGGCAGTGACATTCTGAATCGCTATCGCATTGAACAACACGATCCGTTCGATTCCCGCCGGATGATCACCAAGGGAAAAACAAAACGCGGTACAGTAATTCGCGTTAACCGGGCCGTGTTCGAACACGACATCGTGCTGGGTTGCGGTATCATTGAACCGTCGTACCTGGCCGGTTGGTCGGGCGGCAGAAAATTGCTGATGCCGGGCCTAGCGCATCACAAGTCGATCGACAACAACCACTATTACTTAACGCACCAGGATGCGAAAATCGGCCGGCTGCACGGTAATCCGATCAGTGACGATGCCGCGGAGTGCGCCGCTAAGCTCCCCCTGCATTTCATTCTCTATGCGCTCAGCGGTCCGAATGACGAGGTAATGCGGGTGATCGCGGGGCACCCGGTGAAAGCCCACAAACGAGCGTGCAAGCTTTGTGAGCGAGTCTACCGCATCCCCGCTAAACATGCCGACATCGTCATCTCATCGGCCGGCGGACATCCGTATGATTGTGATCTCGTACAAACGAAGAAAGCCATCATTCCAGCCATCGAGACCGTCAAACGGAACGGTGTCATTATCCTTTGTGGTCAGTGCCCGGACGGATTAGGTGCCGAGGAGACGTTCGTCCGATGGCTTAAGGAGAAAACACCGGCACAGGTAGTACACGACGTCCGTGACCGCAAGCAGTTCAGCCTGGGGGCCCACGGCGCAAACATCCTCGCCAGGCCGATCGTGGAAAAGAATGCCAAGGTAATTCTGGTCACCGGACGGAAAGTATCCGAACAACTCGCCGGTACGTATGTAACCGCAGTCACACGACTGGCCGATGCCTGGAAGCTTGCGAACCTGATTACCGGTCCACAATCGGATGTACTGTTGATAGAAAACGCCCGTCGTTTGATTGTGCACTGAAAAACACTAATTTTCGAAGAGCTGTCAGTAACAGCCGGCCTCCCTGGATCGGGTGGATTATTTAACCGGCAATGACGCTGGAGCTTAAAACGGCCTGACCACGTTTTAGACACAGTCTTTTTATAACCAGTTTCAGAACTGCTTTTAGATGCAAACCAAGCCTGCAATAAACACCTTAATGGAGTTCTGAAAATGCTTCTAGTGGCATGCCTGACAATTTAGGGTAGATTGCATGCCGACATTCAGTTTTCCGTGTTCTTGACTCGATCGAGGATGGAGAATACGATAATGTTAAATGCAGCAAGAAGTTACCTCCGAACGGAAGGTGCGTAATAATCGTTGGACTACCAGAGCCTTTTTCGTTTGCTTCAAATTTCGCTTCGGGGAAGAAATTGCCATGCGTTCCGTAAGACCCCGGACACAGAGTGGGTTTACGTTGGTTGAATTGCTGGTGGTTATTGCAATCATTGGAATCCTGATTGCACTGTTGCTGCCGGCTGTTCAAGCGGCCCGCGAAGCGGCGCGGCGCTTGCAGTGCAGCAATCAATTGAAGCAGCTTGGCTTGGCCCTGCATAACTATCACGACGCGTACAATGCTTTTCCTATCGGTACGAATTATCCCTACCAGTCGCCGAACTGGCGAGTGATAGCCATGCTCTACACGGAACAAGGCGCTCTCTACGATTCCCTCGACACAAAGACATACGGCTATATGGGGGGATTCATGGCAGGATGCCATCCAACGTCGGTCTACGGTTATGGAACCGGGGCCAATTCGATTTTACGTGGGTTGGTGGTACCGGGATGGAACTGTCCATCAAATCCCAGTTCACCGACCGCCAACGTGGGCTGCAATTTGGAGGGCGGACAGGTCCACGACTACGTGGGCATCGCCGGTGCATATCCGGATCCGGCCGGCAGGAGCAATGTTTGCGCCGCCGGCCTCAACTATGGACAAGGCGTCTACTGCGAGAATGGGATGCTTTTTCCCAATGGTCGGACCTGTTTGCGTGATATCACCGATGGGACCTCGCATACGATGATTGTCGGCGAACAGTCGGGACTCGTCGGATCGAAAGACATTCGCGCCAGCTATCACGGTGGATGGTCCGGGTTCAACCGTCCGGTACGACCGGCAGATCAGGAAAGCGGCGAACATTACTACGGCACCGGCATCACTACGGTCCGTTATCCTATCAATTCCGATAACTATTCAGTATGTATTAGCGGATCCGGCTGTGACCAGAGTTGGGACGCAAACACAGTGCTGAATTCTCGGCATCCCGGCGGAACCCATGTCATGCTGGTTGACGGCTCAGTTCACTTCTTGCTGGAAAGCATCCAGATGGATACATTTCGCCAACTGGCAACCAAAGACGACGGCTTGGTGGTCGGCGAATTCTAACGAGCTTCAAATTCAGTCCGAGGAGACCTACACGTGCAATGGTTCATCGACAAAATCAACTTGGCTTTGGGCAAGCCGATGCATGTTTCACCAGTGCTGCTCGCGGCAGTTATCCTCGTCGGCCTGGATGGTTGTGGCGGCCCACGAGAACCGATGGGCGACGTTTCGGGAAAAGTTATGTCGGCCGGTAAGCCCGCAACCCAGGTAAACGTTCAGTTCTTCAGAGCCGATGGGGTTCCCGTCGGCGCGGCCAAAGTCAATCCGGCCGGTGGGTTCCGGTTCGAACGACAGATCCCGGTCGGAAATTATGGAGTGGCGATTCTACCGGCCGTTGAGGAAACCCGTGACGGAGCAGAGGCTCCGGGACGCAAGCAGGTCATCGACAAGGTTCCGCAGAAATACTGGGATCATAATACCAGCGGGTTCAGTGCTGAGGTGAAGGAAGGAGATAATTCCTTCATGTTCGAGATGCGCTAACTATGCTAAAACCGGCTGGAAAGACGCTGAAACGTGTGGCAATCGTTGCTTCCGACATAATGGTTCCATGATCAACGCTGAAAAACTCACGGCTGATGCCCGAAACCGACTGTTTTGATTGCAAGTTATTGTGATCGTTCATCTTACCGCGTGATGCGCTCGGCATCAAATTGCTCGGGGTAATTCGTCTTCGGGCAGTTTGTGACGGTTGAGTGGATTGCTTGTGCATAATCGGAAAAATATCCGCTAAATGCCCGGTTTTTCTAAACTGTAAAATTTGCACCTGTTGGATTCGGACCTATGTTTAATTACAGATGAGGAACATGGTGTATAGATACTTTGTCCGACACCGAGTTCAACATCGACTTTTTTTATTTAGGCCTGTTGTCTCTTGTCCTCGAGAAAGGCAACTCGATCATAAGGTCGGGACGCAAAGCCAAGGACCGCGTGGCGTTCGCCGCTCGGCTGCCTGGTTGCCGAAGGGATAAGTATTTCGGCTCCTCACGAGCAAGAGACTTTAAATTTTCGAACTGGGTGTCCCAAGGTAAACTTCAGGCTACTGCTGGTTTAATAGACCGGCGGAAAACTGTAAGACCCCAATTAAACTTGATTTTCGGTCGTCTCCAATGCCCTTGAAAAGGGCGCCAAAGTCGGCCGCCATTGAGGAGTATCCTATGAAGTCACTTGCTATGAAAGCGCAACGATTCCTCGTCTCGGAAGACGGCCCAACAGCGGTTGAGTATGCCGTAATGTTGGCGTTGATCGTTATCGTCTGCCTGGGCGCTATTACCACGCTTGGCACCAAGGCGAACACAACGTTCACAAATGCTGGTAATGCACTACCCTAGCGTGGCGGCATAACCACACGCCAACGGCAGCACCATGCCGTTTTGTAAACCATTTCGACTACCGCCGGGTTAATAGACCGACGGCAAAACCAAAAGATCCTAAACCTACTTTTTTCGGCTGACTCCATAATGTTCTTTATCAAGGCACCGGAGCCAGCCACCAACTGAGGAGTAACACTATGAAATCGCTCGCTTTGAAAGTCCAACGTTTCCTCGTTTCCGAAGACGGCCCCACAGCGGTTGAGTATGCCGTAATGTTAGCATTGATCGTTATCGTCTGCCTTGGCGCAATCACCACGCTCGGTACTAAGGCGAATACGACTTTCACTAACGTCGGCGCTGCGATGCCGTAACATACCGGCACACGCTACGAACTGACGGCAACTCGATGCCGTTTTGAAAACCGTAAGAAAAATAACCCCTCGGCGTTACCGTCGAGGGGTTATTTATTTTTTACCCGGCATGTTTGCAAGCAGGTTGCAAGCGACGCGACAAAACGGCCCGTGTGCGGAATGGGTGCATTGTGACGGTTTTTCGGTATTGTGCAATATTTTCTTCACGATATTTTCTTCGCGGTGATTTTGGCCCAGGAGTGTTTTTGCTGGGTGGGAGATTCTTGCGTGTCATGAAATTTCCGCAAGTCGGGTTTTTGTAACGTAGACTTTAGTAAAGGGATCGCCAAGGGGCAAAGTGTACACTTACAGTGAGTTTACGGAACAAGCGGAGAACGAATCGATGTTTAAGGACATACTGTCGTCCAGCCCCATGGCGGACATGTGGGGCGTTTGTGTTTTGGTAAGTGTTGTATTGATTGTGGCCGCCGTGATCGACGGCTATAAGCTTAAGGTGCCCAACTGGATTACGTTCCCGCTGATCATTTCAGGCTGGATCGCCAGTTTCTTGCTTTGTGGTCTAAGCGGATTGGGGTGGAGCCTGGTGGGTACGGCCGTCGGGCTTTTGCTGCTTCTGCCCGCCTATGCGATTGGCGGTATGGGAGCCGGCGACGTGAAGTTGATGGCCGGCGTGGGCGCCTGGGTGTGGGGAACAGTGACTTTCTTCGCATTCTGTGTTTCGGCCATTATAGGTGGTTTAATCGCCATTGGGATGGTGCTCTACAGCAAGAAGTGGGGGCATCACCGGGACCAATTCACAGCCCTGATAAACGAGATGTATACCGTTCGTGACCCCGAAAAGCTTTCCGAGCTGGCCGCTGAACGAAAAAGCACAATGATGTTGTTGCCCTATGGCATTCCGATTGCCATCGGGACTATTGCTTATTTCTTTGCTGCAGGACTACTGTAATGAATTTCTCAAAACTATCCATATTAGCGAATCCCCCTAAAGCTCTCAGTTTTGGTTCGAAAATGTCATTAAATGGCGATGCAGGGCCGAAACGTCCTTTCAAACTGGAGAGGGGCAGCCGGATGTGCCGAAAACACCGACGAGGCGCTGCGGCTGTCGAGTTTGCAATTATTGCGCCGGTCTTCTTTCTCCTCATTTTGGGGATGATTGAAATCGGACGTGGCGTGATGGTGCAACAGATCATCACCAACGCCTCACGAGAAGGAGCCAGATTAGCGATTTTGCCTGGAACAACGAGCCAGGAAGTTATCGACCGTGTTGATGGGATCCTGACATCTTCAGGGATCAACGGTGCGACTACCCGGATCCTGGGCGAAGACGGAAACGACATTAATCCAATTAATGCCACATATGGAGAGGTAATCAAGGTGGTGGTAACCGTACCATTCGATCAAGTGAGTTGGTTGCCGGGTGCCGATAAATATCTTGCCGGCAAGGATTTGACGGCTTCTACCACGATGCGTGGTGAACGGGTTCAATGAGAGACCCGAGACAATAAAACTATCAGCAGTTAGCGGAAAAGACAATGCGACCTAAATCCATCGTTCTACTCCTCTTGGCACTCGGATGTGGCTTGGTGGCTTCGATCGGAATCACTCAAGTCATCAAGCGTTCACCCAAAGAGGTCATGGTTCGCGAGGGCATGACGCCGATTCTGGTTGCAATGGCCGACCTACCAATGGGCGAGCCCATCAATTCGGCCAACGTCAAACTAGAGCCATGGCCGCAAGACAGTGTGCCAGGCGGAGTTATGACAAAGCTCAGCGACATCGAGGGTCGACGTTCACGAACCGAAATTTTTGCCGGCGAGCCCATCATAGAAAAAAAGCTGCTGCCCAGAGGAGCTACCACGTCGACGGCCACCGAGTTCATTCCCAAGGGATATCGGGTAGTGGCAGTGGAGGTGGACAAATCGGACGGTGCGGGCATGATCATGCCGGGTGATAGGGTTGATGTTCTTTTACACGTTCGTCGCAATAAAGACTTGGCTATTGATGCGGACCGCACGCAGACTATTCTGCAGGGCATCAAGGTTTTTGCCGTAGACGATGTTTTTAAGCTTGACAACAAGGAAAAGAACGATGTTACAATGGCCGCCAAAACGATTTCACTCCTGGTGACGCCTCAGCAGGCCGAGAAAATTGATCTGGGCTCGCAGTTGGGCAAGATCCGGTTGGTGATGCGCGGATTGGCAGACGATCAGGTCGTCCCTTCCGCGAGCATCTCCGTGGCCGATCTGCTGGGGTTTACCGAGGGTGCCAACCGCGAGAAAGAAGAGGGTGCATCATCTGAAAAGCATAACCTGCTCGAATTGCTCAGTAGCAATAATCTGAATAAAACACCGGTCCGGATAGAAAAGACGGAACCCGTCAAAGAGGAAGAACTCCGCACCTGGAAAATGAGAGTGCTTGAGGGGGGCAATGTGCTGGACTACAAAATGAAAGAGGTTAAAGAGAGCGGGGTGATACACTGGCAGGTGGAAGGCGAGAAAGAAGAAGATCCTGGATACGCTCTGGCTTCTTCAGACGTCTCTGCAAAACTGGGGGGTAAGACAACACAACCAGGTACCGAACCTGTCCCTCAAGGTGGGGACCAGAACCATTCTGGTTCGAAACCGGTAAGAGGCGAACCAAACAAACAAAAGCCGGAATCGGATTAGTAAATATTACCCGGCCCTACATACACACAAATACCACGGACGGTACACTTCGCGCAAGGATGCACAAGGATGGCATATAAAATCTTCATCGGATCAACGGCCTCACTTCTAGTGGCCATGGTTTCGTTACTGCCGGCGCAAACATACTATGTGGCGAATGTTCCGGCATCCGATCAGACAACAGCGAAGACACCTGCCCAGCCAGCCCAAGGGATTAAACCGCAAACTCCGGTCCTTAGCACCTCGACGAGCATGGCGGAAGTCCCAGGTATCGTTTTCAAGCTGCAGGCACAAAACGAGCGGCTGAAAATGACCGTAAACACCAGCCGCATCGTAACGCTCGATAAACAGATGCCGCAGGTGCAGGTCAACAATCCCGAGATCTTGCAGTTAACCATTCTTTCACCCCATCAGGTCCAACTCGCTGCCAAGAAGGCCGGCGTCACCCAGGTAAACATCTGGGATGAAAAGAACCAGATCTACACGATCGATGTTATCGTTTTCGGCGATGCCCGCGAGTTGCAGGAAATGCTCGCTTCGCAGTTCCCCAACACTTCACTGCGAGTGACTCCGGTGGCCAATAGTGTTGTTATCTCGGGTTTTGTCGACAAGCCCCAACTTGTGCCGCATGTTATTCGTATCGCGGAGGAATACTACCCCAAGGTAATCAACAATATCATCGTGGGTGGGGTTCACCAGGTGCTTTTGCAGTGCAAGGTAATGGAGGTATCACGTACGAAGATGCGGGAGATCGGATTCGATTTTTCGAAATTGACTGGTAACAACATTGTGCAATCCGGCATTTCGGGCGTGGTCGGTATAAGCGATGATTCATTAACTGTAATTAACCAGGACCAGACGTTCTTCTTCCGTCTTTTAGACGGTTCCAACGGTTTTCTGGGAGTTCTTAAGGCGCTGCGCGAAGACAAGCTGGTAAAAGTCCTGGCCGAACCGACCTTGATGTGCTACAGCGGACGTCCAGCGGCTTTCCTCGTGGGCGGCAAGATTCCATATCCGGTGGCGTCGGCCACTGGTACGCCGGGAACCGGCTGGATGAAATTCGGCACCAAGCTGAATTTTGTGCCCATCGTTTTGGGTAATGGTCGCATTCGTCTGGAGGTTCGCCCCGAGGTGTCGGAGATCGACCGCAGTATATCGACGGACATCGGCGGCTTCGAGGTGCCGGGCCTGAAGGAGCGTTCGGTTGAAACGGGTGTCGAACTCGACGCCGGCCAAACCTTGGCGATTGCCGGCCTTTTGCAAACTCGAATGGATGCTATCCGACGTGGTTTGCCGTGGGTTAGTGAAGTTCCATACATCGGAGCTTTGTTCGGCAGCAATCAGAACCAGGAAAACGAGGTGGAACTGCTCGTGCTGGTTACGCCCGAGTTGGTCGACGCCATGAATCCGGACGAAGTGCCCACCTGTTTGCCGGGCACTCGAACCGATGTACCCGAAGATTGCGAACTGTATTTGAAACGCTATATTGAGGTGCCCAGATGCTGCCCGCCGGGTAGCGCCGGCACGTGTCCCGAATGTAACCAGGGCAGCGAAGGCCAAATGCCGGGTATGATTCTCAAACCAACTCCGGTGGAGACGATAGATCAGTCGGGCACTAGCGGACAACAGGGTGGTTTGCTGCTGAAACCGACGACACATAAAACGCCCTATTTGACGCCCGGTGCCGGAAATATGCCCGGTCCGCGTAATATGGTGTCCCAACCACATACGGCATATCGTTCCGTTCAGCCTTCAAATCGTTACATACAGTCTAACCGGAACAGTGTTGCTACACCGGGTCCGAATAATATGCCGGGGGCGGACGGCGATCAAAAAACTCTTCCGGGATTTATCGGCCCGGTGGGCTATGATGTGGTAAAGTAGTGTATCTAGGGGCTTTGTGACGGAAGCGTGATGCTAGTCCCAAACACAAGCGAAAGCGAAGCCTGATGCAAATCTTGCGATGCAATTCCTTCACTCGTGCTGTGGATTAGTATGATGGTATGGCTGAGAAACTCGGCACACACCCGCACGATAAACACTACCTTGACTACTACGACATCATGAGTAACGTTCTACGACTGGCCATTGTCGATCCAGACGACACGACTCGCGAAGCAATCAAGTCGATGTTGTTGGGCATGGATATGATTTGGCTCGAAGCCGAATGCTCGCGATATGAGTTTTTCTCGGATGTTGTCGCCCAGACCAATCCGGATATCGGCCTGGTTGTAATCGACTCGCATAAGGATAAGGCTCTGAATCTTATCACTTCGGTGAGCGAGTCTTCGCCGGAATGTGCGATTTTGGTAGTGAGCGGTTCATCGGACGGAAATCTGATTTTGCAAGCGATTCGCGCGGGTGCCAAGGAATTCCTTACCCAGCCGTTACACGTGGAAGAATTGCTTGGTGCATTGGGGCGAATAAGTGAACGGCGCTTCGGGCGTAGCGATGCGAGTAAGCCGCGTGGCAGCCAAGTGATAGCCGTGGCCGGATCGACCGGCGGGGTGGGCACAACCAGCGTGGCCGTCAATCTGGCTTGTGCCATGGCCAAGGAAGAGGTCAATTCCGTGGCACTGGTCGATTTGGATCTTTGCCTGGGCGATGCCGACGTGCAGCTCGACACGATACCCGAATACACATTAGTCGATGTGGCGCAAAACGTTTCGCGTCTCGACTTCTCGCTTTTGAAGCGATCTTTGACGAAGCATTCGTCGGGTGTATACCTTCTGCCACGTCCGGTGCAGTTGGAAGACGTTTCGCTGATTACGCCGGAAAACGTGCAACGGGTATTAGGACTGATGAAAGCCAGCTTCAGCCATCTGATAGTAGACCTCTCGAAGAGCTACTCTCCGGTCGACATAGCGGCCCTGAAACTGGCATCCGACATTCTGATGGTAACGCAGTTGGATCTTCCTTGTCTGCGAAACATGGTCAGACTGATGGCTTCTTTCAAGGAAATGGAAGGCGTTGTCGACAAGGTGAAGGTGGTGGTCAACCGGGCCGGTTTGGAGAACGGCCAGATCACGTTGAAAAAAGCTCAGGAGACTATCGGCAAGGATATCTTCTGGCAATTGCCCAACGACTACCGCACCATGATCGAGGTTCGTAACAACGGTATCCCTCTGTGCGAACAGGCTCCCAAAGCGGCCATCACGCATTCGATTGCATCGCTGAGCGAAGTACTGATGGGTCGCGAATTGACTGGATCGGTCGCGAGTGGGGCGAAAAAACTCGGACGATTATTCAGCTTCCTGCCGTCGAAGGGCGAGAAGTAAGACGGGCATATCGATCGACTCTTTCACCCGCCCTCCTGCGAACAGCACCGCCCCCAAATAGTAAACCGCTTCGGTATTGTTTCGTTGACGGACAATAATCTCCCACGCCCATAGGCTCCGGTAGACTAAAAAGTCATCGATTCGGGCTCGTAATGCTCCTTGGGATGCTTACAAGCCGGGCATTTCAGAGGCGGCTCGGTGCCTTCGACGATATAGCCGCACACGGCACACTTCCAGCGTATTGGTTTATCGCGTTTGTAGACCGTGCCGTTTTCGACCATCTCCAAGAGTTTGCGATATCGTTCTTCGTGCTCCTTTTCGACCTTGGCGATCTGGCGGAAAAGTTGGGCGGCCTCCTTGTTGCCCTCCTCCTCGGCTTCCTTGGCAAAAGTGGGATACATTTCCGTCGTCTCGTAATGCTCGCCCGCGACAGCCTCCTTGAGATTGGCAACCGTATCGCCGATCCCACCCATCAAGGCAAACTCGTCCTTGGCGTGCCGCATCTCGTTGACAGCCGTTTCTTCGAAAATCTTGGCTATGTAGTGGTAACCTTCTTTCTTGGCGACTTTTGCAAAATAGGTATATTTGTTGCGTGCCTGCGACTCGCCGGCAAAGGCGGCAGCCAGATTCTCTTGTGTTTTACTCATGGATTTTCTCCCGTGAAAAGATGTTGTGAATGACTCGCAATTATGCAAAAGTCCAGTTAATGACATATTTAGTGAACGATATTATACGCGTGGTCGCAGCGCGAAGGAAGGGGGCGGAAATGTTCGAATTATTCATGAACCAGTTTTGTCCGAATATTTTCTACGAACCATGCACGCCAATCCCGCCGTGGCGGCCAGAGCAATGACCGGCTCGAGCGGCGCTCGCATCCGCATATTCGTCCAGTAGAAGGTATGCACCGCAGTGATGCAAGCGACCAGTAAAATGGCCCACAACCAGACAGGCGAGCGAGCCTTTTCGTATCGGAATATCACCCAAATACCCAGCACGGCTAGAAAAAATTCCAGCACGTACCAAGCGGCCACCAGCCGACCGCCTGAGACGTGGTGCGGCATTACGGCCCAAAGCCTTCCCACGCGAATCAGACAGGAGTAGATGAATATGCCAGGTCGTGAACGAATGGTTGCATAGGCTGCCTCGTATGCTTCACGATCATCGGTGAGTTCGATCTCGGGCGTCAGTGCGCGCGGATCGCGTTGCCAGCGTGGGTCGAGTTCTTTTGCGTCCCAGACACTTCCCCATTGAGCCGTGAGCAGGTGATCGTAAAACGACCGATTGTTGCCCAGGAAAAGTGTATAACCCCCGTGCGTTGTGGTAATGATGGGACGTTTGAACTGCAACTGGTTCCGCACAACCCATGGAGTCAGCACGCAAGACGCAACCGTCACGGCAGTCAAGACGATCAACCAACTTGTAGGGTGCGTCCGCGACCCGCCAGCTTCATCGTTCGAGCGACGTTTCACAAAAACAGCCAGTAATACAAAACTCAACACCATCCACGGCAAGAACACGGGCCGGCACAGCGATGCTGCGGCCATCGTACCCCCAACCCACCCCGCGCGCCCCGCTGTCGGCCGTTCCAACAGCATGGCCATGGCAAACAGCGCCGCCGTGGCCAAAAAAGTGGCAGCGGTTTCGGTCATTATCAGCCTGGATTGCCCCAATAGAATTGGATCGAAGGCAACTAGCAGCGCGGCCAGCGGAGCCCATTTTTTCAATTCCAAACGAACCGCCAAGCCAAAAGTCAAGCCAACGGTAGCCAGCCCCAAAGCCACATGCAAAACACCCACCGCCACACGACTCCAGTCGTCCGCGTCGATGATTGCACACGGCGACAGCATGAGCGGATAGAGGGGGGGGCGAAATGCAGAGGGCACATTTTCATGCCCCAGGGTCCCATGTTGGGCGATATTCACTGCCAGCCGCCAATAGTCATCGGGATCGGTCGACAAGGCTCCCGGCATGAGAAACAAAACGCCCACCCGTGCGACCAGCGCCAAGCAGAGGACAATAAAAAGCGGTCTTGTTAGCCGGGCCGCCTGCGGCCGTATTGAAACGTTGTTTTTCGGCATGTCTAAAAGCGCGAGCAAGCTCGGAGGCTAACGGTCTGTCCTCTATTCACTGTCCTCTCTTCTTATCCTTGCGGGCAAACCAACTTTTCTTTACCGCTGCCAAAGCCACGCGGTCCTCCAGGTTGGGACGGAAAATCGTCAACAACAGTAACGGCAGGAACCAAGCCATGTAGTAGATGCCCGCGCGGGGATCGTTCCAGAACTGGGCACCGAGCATCACCGTGGCTGAACAACTCAACAACGTGCCCAGGTTCTTCTGGTGCGGCCACAGTGCGAAACCGAAACACACGACGGCATAGGTTGCAGCCACGGGAATGCGGTACACGGGCGGGTGGAACCGCCAAAAACCGGCGATGGGCTCCATTGATAGACAGCCGGCCCCGAACATCTGCTTGAGTTGCATCCAAAATTCGCCCATGTCGGTCGAGGTGAATGGCAAGGAGCTTACGATTAACGCGAGCATAAAGCCAGTTCCGATCAAGAAGCGGAAGAAACCCCGCTGCCAATAAAAACCACACCACAGCGGCAACAGGAAAACGGGATAAAAAGTCACACTCACCGCGCTACCCAGAAATACGCCCGCAAAAAACGGCCTGCGATAAGCCTCCACTGCCCAAACCAACAGCGCGGCCGGAACCGCGTGGTCTATGCGCGGAGCCGTCTGAGTAGTATACGGCAGAAGCAGATACAAAGCGGCCATGGCCACGCCCGTCTGCACGCTGTCGAAGTGTCGGTAACCGATCAGAACGAGACCAAGCACAACCGCCAGTTGCGCCACGATGGCGGTCGTGCGCGTGACGATGGCGCGTTTCAGCGCGCGGGGAGGCAAAGGTTCAGGATGTTCGGCATCTGGTGGCTCGAAGGCTTCGTCGGAATGGGTCGAGAACAGGAAGAACAAAGGCAAACCCGGCGGATGCTGGGTCAGATCCAGGTTACCTTCGGCCGATTGTTCCTTGGCGAACAGTTCGTCGATGCGATGGGCCGCCTCCAGGTCGCTCTGGCTGAGCGTACCGGTAATGATGTTGGCTATTAAGAAAACCAGCAAGGCCGCGGCCGCGAACGTAAGACCATCGACCGACAGGTTCGGTTCTAAAAGCGGCCGCCGCACCATTACCGAATCGAGCAGCAGACGCACCACAAATGCAACGCCCACGGCCAACAGCCAAGTGTATCCCCATTGCGGTAGATTGTGCGAAACCAGCAACAGGCCCGGGGCAAAGGCAATCAGGCCCATCAAGTCGACGTTACGGATGCTCCAGAAACGCCGAAACTTGAAATAGATACCAATCGTCATCAAAGACGAAAGATAAACCCAAGTGGTCGGTTCGATGTAATATTCAAATAGAATTTTCTGCATGGTTAATGCGAAAAATATGATTATATGGTGTAAACACAAACTCCTGTTAGGATACACGCTAATTACGGATTTGCAAGCCCCCCGCACGCTCTGCCGATAGGGGAAGCTGAAAACAGCGTGAAAAATCGAAATAATTGCCAGGGTTTATCATGCAGAGTGACGATGGGATGTTAGAATCAGAATAACGAAGGTATGAAGAAGGCAAAATGCTCAAGATTCAATGATCAATGTTCAAACCCTTGATAGGATTGTAACCCGGCAATGATGCAAATCTCAAACCTGAAGTCTGACGTCTCAAGTCTTATGTCCTAACTGGACTTTTGCAAAATTGCGAGTCAAGGGCACCATGTGAAAGAAAGCTTTGCGAAGCGAAGGTTTCTTTT
>JAFGTN010000810.1 GCA_016934075.1 Pirellulales bacterium | reverse complement strand
TTTGTCACGACAGGCTGCGGCGACTACGCAAACTGCGTCGAATTTCGCCGTTGTGGAACTGAATTTCCTGTTTGCGGCACTAGCGCCTTGCCGCTCACGAAATCGGCAGGGTGAAGCCCCATTGTGAACGAGGAAACTCTGCAACAAGACTCTTACGAAGTTAGGACTACTTGAAGGAATGTCTCGTCTTGTGCTTTCTCGCCGCGCCGAATGGATTGTGCGTCTGATAATTTTCTTCGTTGCTTTATATTGCTTTCTGGGCGCGATCGAAATGTTCGGCCATGCGATGAAAATCGTGGGCGTTGCCGCGGCGAAGGATCTTTTTAGTGGATTGGAAAATCCGTTCGCTGGCTTGGCAGTGGGAGTGCTTGCCACGGCGATGGTGCAAAGTTCATCGGTCACGACCAGCATAGTGGTGGCCGCAGTGGGAAGCGGTACTTTACCGGTAGAAAATGCGATTCCCATCGTCATGGGCGCAAACGTGGGTACATCGATCACCAACATGCTAGTGGCGGTGGGATACATTACCCAGCACGCTTCATTCCGGCGTGCATTTGCCGGAGCCACGGTCCACGATATTTTTAATATTCTTACGGTAATTATCCTTCTGCCGCTGGAACTGACCACGCATTTTTTGGAACGCTCGGCCACGTTTCTGCAACAATGGGTGGAGTTTTTAATCACACAAGTACTAGGCGGCGGCGGAACTTTCAGCAGCCCCATCAAGGCCTCGGTCAAATGGCTGCCGAATACATACGATTCGATTTTGAAAAACTGGTTTGGCTTGGAAGGCAATTGGCTGGTCGCAGTCTTGATTGTCACGGCCTTGGCGATGATCCTCGTGGCCTTGGTTGTGATTACCAGGAATATGCGGTTACTAATGGCCGATCGGATCGAGGAGTGGATCAATCGCGTGTTGAAAAAAAGCGGCCTTTTGGGACTGGCCATCGGGACCGGTACGACGGCACTGGTGCAATCCTCGAGCATTACAACTTCACTTTTGGTACCCATGTTCGGCGCAGGCGTGTTAACTATCGAAGCCGGATTCCCGATCATGCTCGGTGCAAATATCGGGACTACGGTCACAGCAATATTGGCATCCACCGTGGCGATCGGGCCCGCCGGGCTGACGATTGCGCTTGTGCATTTGCTCTTCAACCTGTCCGGCACATTAATTTTCTTCCCCTTCCGCCCAATACGACGGATTCCCATCAGGCTATCGGAAAAGTTGGCCGAATTGACTGTAAAAAATCGTATTTGGGTGTTAATTTACATATTAGGCACCTTTATAGTTGCTCCATTGCTGGGGATTTTAATATGGCGGTCATAACCGTGCCGGACAGCATTAAAATCATAGGGAACACATGGCGGCCTCGCGCCGAAAAAGATATTTGGAGACCTTAGACATGCTCGACTGGTTTACAAGCGGACAGGAACAAGAAAGCCCTGGATTGCAGAAACTGCGGTCCGAATTCGGTCAAATGCTGGACGCCGGACGGCACGTTTTCGACACGGCCGCCAACGCCTTCCTGGGCGGAACCGATCTGGAAGTCATCCGCAATGACCTGTTCTCGACCGACAAACGCATCAACAAGGCC
The DNA here is from genome assembly GCA_016934075.1 of Pirellulales bacterium. Taxonomy (GTDB): domain Bacteria; phylum Planctomycetota; class Planctomycetia; order Pirellulales; family Thermoguttaceae; genus JAFGTN01. The sequence continues at coordinate 5,252 of JAFGTN010000810.1, read as the reverse complement.
GAACGCCAGATCCGGCGGGAGTTGGTTGTCCATGCATCCATTCATGGCGCCTCGGAATTTCCGGCCTGTCTGGTGCTGATGAGCATTGTGAAAGACGCGGAGCGGATAGGAGATTATGCCAAAAATCTCTTTGATCTGGCGGAACTGTCTCCCGGTCGGCCCTCCGGCGATCAACTCGCACTGCTGGTTGAACTCAAAGACGACATTTCACGTATCATGGCGACTTGCCGCGAAATCTTCGACGCCGACGATGAAGAGCATGCCAAAGAGTTGATTCTGGAAGCCGATCGCATAGAGAATCGTTGTGACGAAGAGGTCCGCAAACTTATCCGACAAGGCGCGCAAGACAGCATGAGCACCACATATGTTCTGACATTTCGCTACTTCAAGCGAGTAGCATCACACGTCAGAAATGTGGCTTCAAGTATTGTACAACCCCTGCATAAACTCGACTTCACCTCCAAAATCGTAAAACAAGGCCAAGCAGAATCCAATCCGGAAGAATAACGTGACCGATCGGGGTCAGTTGTGGACGCGAATCGACTCTTGTTGGGTCGAAATGGCCGATGCCGTGAGGCGCGGCGGTTCGAGTCAATCTACGCGCAAGTGCGACGTGACCGCGAGCAAATTGGTGCAACTGGCTGCTTTCTTGCAGCTTTGCCGACATAAGAGGCTCTTGCCCGACGATATATGCACGATATCGCTCAATTCGGCCATTGAACTGATAACTAATCGCTGGGGTCAAACACTTTTATCTCCGCACGGCGACGGATGTGACGAATTACTAGAAGCCATCGACCAACGTGTATGGCAGAATGCGTTTTCTAATCTGGCGGATATCGAGGGGCCGCCGGAGATCCTGGCACACATTCATCTGCGATTACTGGGGCGACGTCTGGCGGACGACGGGCAAGGTGGTTTTCTTTCAATTCCGCAAAGAGACACGCGGAAATCCGGCGGGATTTTTTATACGCCCGACTATGTCACGCAATACATGGTCGAACAAGCCATCTCGATGACAAATCAAGAGATACCGAGTACACTTGATCCGTCCTGCGGCTGTGGGGCCTTCTTGATAGCCGCTTTTCGGGGTATGATTGCACGCCGCGTACTGGACGCGGGCAACATCGACGTGAATCTTGAGATTATGCAATCCATCCACGGCGTCGACATTGATCCCCAGGCCGTGCTGGTCGCGCGTCGTATCCTCTGGCTGGAAATGTTGTCCGAAACTTGTAGTACAGTCGCCCCCGACTCTGAACGAATAGCAGCCGATTCTCTCGCCCAAACCGTTCGCGTGGGCAACACGCTTGCCGACGATTTCCAGAAAAAACTTCCCGACTCGTTCTCAACATTCGACATCATTGTCGGAAACCCGCCATACCGGCGCGAATTGGGCACGAAATCACTGCTCGATCAAGTCGCCGCTTCCGACCTTGGGAGACGCTGGCGAACCGCTAGGATGGATCTCTGGTACTATTTCGTACACCGCGGTTTGGAGTTGCTGGCCAAAGGGGGTACGCTGAGCTTTATAGTGAGCGGTTATTGGACGAGCGGCCACGGGGCCGAGAAACTTCTCGACCAGCTTCGCCGCGAGACGCACATCGCCGAGATCTTCGATCTGGGCAACCGCAACGTGTTTGCGGGCGTGAGCGGACGGCATATGATCTTTCGGATCGAGAAAGGGCGAACTGATAAACCCACCACCGTCAAGCGAGCGGCGGTCGACCAATCGCAAAACAGCGACGGCACCGCCAGGTCGCTGCTGGACGGCACGGCGGAGTTGACTGTTTACGAAAAGACGGCCGGACAGCTTTTTCGACAAGGCCGCATCGACGTCGAGCCGCCAAGAGATGAACTGCTCGAGCGAATATCACGGGGTACGCCCCTGGGTGAACTGGGCAAGGTCCGCCAAGGTATTGCCGAGAATCCTTCGACTATCAACCGTCGCACCAATCTGAAATTCAACAACCGATGGACTATTGGCGATGGGGTATTTGCGCTTTCTGAAGCTGAATTGGCATCGCTGCAATTGCCCGACAATGAATTGTCCATAATCCGCCCCTATCACGATCTTTGCGACCTGGGAAGATATTATCTGGCAAAGACACCGTCACGGTATTTGATCTATTCGACATCCGATACGTGGCCGGAATTCGAGATGCATCCAGTGCTTGGCCGTCACCTGAAGCGTTTTCGTTGCCTCATGGAGAATCGTCGCGAAACTCACAGTGGGCGTAGAGCATGGTGGCAATTGCATTGGCCTCGCGACGAATCACTTTGGCAAAGTGCGAAAATCATTTCGGTGCAGATGGCGTCCCGTCCCGCTTTTGTACCTTCTCATGAACCGGTATATGTGCCCTTCAGCGCGAATGTGTTCGTTCCCGACGAGTGTGTACAAGAGCACCTCTACTATTTTGCCGCCGTACTCAACAGCAGTCTGCTTTGGCAATGGTATCGGCACCACGCTAAACGTCGCGGGGTGGGATTGGAGATAAACGGTCGGATATTAAGCAAAACGCCAATCCGCCGTATCGATTTCGACCTGGCAGCCGATCGCGATAGCCACGACCGGCTTGTAGATTTAGTCGATCAAGTGCTAGACCTGTCAGGAAAGGATGAGGGATCCGAATTGCTCGAACAACTAGACCAAAAAATCGACGCGATCGTGTGCAATCTTTACGGGGTATGTGAAATTATTTGAAAATATCGCTTTTCCAATACCAATTTAATGTCGGTTGAATGATTATAATGTAAGAGTGTGCTTGGGAAGTGATTGACCTCCAGATAATCATCCAGAAGGGTTTTTATGAAACGCCGTGAATTCATTCAAGTATCAGCCGCCGGCGCCGTAGTAACCGCTTTGGGCGGTCATCCGTGCCGCGCATCCGGCAGGAAAAATGTCACCATCATTCGTGGGACCGTTTCCTCCAACGGTAAACCGCTAGACGAAGTTCTGATTTCCGACGGATGCCGGGTTGTACGCACTGACGGTGATGGTCGATATTCATTGCCGCTGGGAGTGGACTCGGGGCATTTTGTGTTCGTGACGTGTCCCCGCGGGTACTGGAGCGACGAATTTTATTGTTCTACAACCAAAGCGGCTGAGCAAGACCGCGTGAATTTTTCGCTCAAGCAAGTGCCTCAATCCGATCGGTTTATGTTCGTATTTGCCGCCGATCTGTCGAGTATCGGAATCAATCCTCGTGAAAAGTTCGGATACGAGAAAACCAAGAACAGTATACGCGAGATTTGCGATCTTTCGCCAATACCCGCGTTTCTTTGGATTCAAGGCGATATTGGTATCCGGCCCGATGGCGGAAAGCGATTTCTCGATTGCCTGAATATGGCCACCATTCCAACTCGAGTGGGCATCGGCAACCATGAAATAGATCCCCGAAAGGCCAATCCAAAAGAACTATACGAACGGATCCTGGGGCCCACGTACTATTCGTTTGATTGGGGGCCGGCCCACTTTATCGTTCTCGACGGCAACAAGCCGGAAGCCGGCGGAAGAGGGATGTCGCGAGGCACGGTCGAGGGAAGCGAACTGGCCTGGCTCGAAGCTGACCTGGCGGCCCAGCCGAAAGGCAAACCGATCATTGTAGGCGTTCACATTCCCATCGTCTCGACCTACCCGGCCCGCCATCCAAATCTGAAGGAGACCGAGGCGCCTTTCTGGCAAAGTCCCAACCGCCCCAAGCTGACTTCACTTTTCACCCGCCACGGCGTACGTATGGTGCTGCAAGGTCACATGCACGAAAACGAGCGAATCACGCTCGGCGGCGTCGAATATGTCGCATCTGTATCGCTTTGCGGGAGTTGGTGGCGGAGCGGCAACGGATTGGAACGGGCAACCGACGGCGTACCTCGCGGCTATCGGATTGTTACTGTCGACGGCAACAAGGTCAGCCACCGGTATCAATCCAGTTGCGAGTCGCGCGTCGATCGTCGGGGTGAATTCATGGAATTACCCGATAGCATGTCCCCTGCCAAGGACGCGTCGTTCATCTTTAACTGTTATGACGCGCCACAGGGCTCGACCGCCAAGGCACGTTTGGATGACGGCAACTGGCATAAGATGTCGCCTGTCATTCTACAAGATAGTGGTGTAGAGAAGCCGCACCATTGGCGGCTGGTGGTCGATACGACCCGTCTGAAGGCCGGGAGTCACGCGATCGAAGCGTGTGTCACCTGGCCCGACGGCACGGTTGTGCGCGAACAACATTCTTTTCAGATTGCAGTTCCGCCGCAGCCGCGTAAGAAATAACAGCGGTTATTTCGAAGTCTGCAACGCCTGCAATACTCGATCGGTAATCATCTGGATCAGTGCTTCCTGATCGGTGTTGGGTGCGGGAGAGCCATTACCGGAGGCGGCTGGTTTGGAACCGTATTTTGGAGCTTGGAAGGCGGTGGGCTGGACGCCCGAGGACTTCCAACTATCGCGGAAGATGTCGTTCGAACAGATGTCGCAGTTCTGCGTTTCATTGCGAGGATCGGGATAACCCCACTGTTTTTTGAGATCCAAAAGTGCCTGGGCTTCCGGCTCGGTGAAGTAGTTGACGCGGCCCAGACCGCGGGCGAGCATCAACATGCGGCAATATGAGTCGAGCACCTCGGTCCACCAGTAGGCCTTTTCGGGATCTTCGCCCCAGGAGACCGTTCCGTGATTGGCGAGGATAATAACGTTCGACTTGTTCACGAAGGGCAGGATCGTGTCGGCGAAGTTCTGGCTGCCGGGGATATCGTATTTGGCAATGGGTACCTCGCCCAGGAAGATCTCGACTTCCGGCAAGACACATTGCGGGATCGGTTCGCGGGCGATGCCAAAGGCCGTGGCATGGGGCGGATGGCAGTGCACGACCGACTTGACCTCGGGACGCTCTTTCATGATGGCCAGGTGCAAGAGGATCTCGCTGGTGCGTTTGCGGCGTCCGCTGATCTGGTTGCCTTCCATGTCGACAATGCAAAGGTCGTCGGGCTTCATAAATCCCTTGCTGATGAGCGTGGGAGTGCAAACTACCTCATTTTCGCTGATACGATAGCTGATATTCCCGTCATTGGCGGCGGCGTAGCCCTTCTTATAAAGGCGGTCGCCGATATCGCAAATGTCCTGCTTGATCTTGTGTACGTTCAACATTTTTGTGCTTCTTTAATTAATGGTGTGGACTTTTGCAAAATTGCGAGTCAAGGGCACTTAGATATAAATTGGCGGCGCAGCCGGCAAATTATATCTAAACGCCACAGAGATG
>JAFGTN010000809.1 GCA_016934075.1 Pirellulales bacterium | reverse complement strand
TTGCATTCGCCGCAGCCTGTGCATTTCTCAGCAATAACATAGCGGGGGTTTTTGCGGATTTTTACCTTAAAGTTGCCGATGTAACCGTCGACTTTGACGAGTTCGGAGTTGGCGAATATCTGGATGTTCGGGTGGCGTCCGCAATCCACCATTTTCGGTCCTTCAATGCAGATGCTGCAGTCGAGCGTTGGGAAGGTTTTGTCGAACATGGCCATGTGACCGCCGATGCTTGGCTCGCGTTCAACCAGGATCACTTCTTTGCCCGCGTTGGCCAGGGTAAGCGATGCCTGAATACCGGCGATTCCGCCACCCACGACCAGAACCCGCGGGGTGATCGAGACGTATTGTTTTTCCAACTGCTCGTGTCCCACAACGCGGCGCACGGCGGCCGCCACGTGAGCTTTGGCTTTTTCCATCCCGGACGATTCGTCTTCGGTTACCCAAGCCACGTGCTCGCGGATGTTGGCCATCTGGAACAGGTAGGGATTCAATCCCGCTTCCTCGGTGGCGTGGCGAAACGTCTGCTCGTGCAAGAGTGGACTGCAGGCCGCCACCACGATGCGGTTGAGGTTGTGTTCGCGTATATCGCGTTTGATCAGTTCCTGGCCCGGGTCGGAGCACATGTATTTGTAGTCCCGCGCCAGCACCACATGCGGTAGCCCTCGGGCGAATTCCGAAAGCGATTCCACATCCAGCTTTGCGGCTATATTGGTGCCGCAACGGCACACATATACCCCGATCCTGATTTCTTCACCCGGTGCTATCATGGCTTGCCTCCGCCTTGAGCGGCTGATTATTGGTTTGTAAAGTATCCTCGCTGGAGAATTTGTGCGTGGGCTCTGTGTCGTGGTCCTTGTGAAATTCGACGGCCTTCGCCAAAGATTCCCATACGAGTTCGCCCAGGTCGACGACCTGAAGACGATCTTCGGCGCCGACAGTCTTCACCGCATCCTGGAACATGGCCAGATCCTTAGGACAGGCGACGACAAAACGGTCGACGCCCTCGAGCGTGAGTGCCTCGCGGATACGGTTCTCGGCTGGACGTTCCTCCGCGCCCGGCGTGTCTTTCATCCAGACCCGCCCGCCACCGGCGCCACAGCAGAAACTGTTCGATCGGTTACGCGGCATCTCAACCAGTGTCGTTCCCAGCGCGGCCAGCACTCTTCGTGGAGCGTCGTAGATGCCGTTATAGCGCCCCAGGTAGCATGGATCGTGATAGGTTACTTTGTATCCCAAACGTTCGCTGATCTTGAGTTTCTCACCCCGGATCATCTCGTCCAGAAGTTCCGTGTAATGCAACACCTCACGCCCGTCCAGCGGGCCGCCTTCGTCTTCGTTCTCTGCGGTTGTGCAATACTCGTTTCGTAAAGTATTATAGGTGTGAGGATCGGTCGTCACGATCTTCTGGAAGTTGGCTTTCGCCAACGCTTTGCCGTTCTTTTCCCGCAACAGATCGAAAAGCCCCTCTTCTCCTACCCGGCGAATGTCGTTGCCCGCGTTTTGTTCCTCATGCTGCAGGATTCCGATGTCCAGTTCTACCTGATGGAATATCCGGGCAATTTTCTTGGTCACCTCACGAACTCGCTGGTCATAAGATGCGTAGTCGCCCAGGAACCACAGGTACTGGACTTCCTCTTTGCGAGCATCCTTGATGGTGAAATCCAAGTCTTTGGTCCAATCGGCCCGTTTCCGCCCCGACTGCCCGAACGAGTTTCCGTACCGCTGGATATTCATCAGCGCGTCTTGCAGCCCCTCGTCCACCTTTCCGTCGTAGACAAGTCGTCTGCGCATATCGATAATAAGACGCGGTTGCTCGATCATCACCGGGCAGACTTCCTCGCATGCCCGGCACGTGTAGCAGGCCCACAACTCATCGGCAGGAGCAAGCGAACCGTTTCCGTTGTTTTGCGTATCCCGCTCCGTGGCCACTGACGGGCCGCGCAGCAAGTGTGTGTCGAGTCGCTGTACAATGTTATTTGGAGCCAGATCCGACCCACATTCGGCTGCAGGGCACACCTCTTGGCATTTCCCACACCATGTACAGGCATCCAATTGTAAAAGCTGCCGCCAAGTGAAGTCAGTCAGCTTGCCGGCGCCTTCGTCACCTCCCACAAGCAGTCGTCCGGGCGGCGACTGGTTGTGCAGAAAGATATTCAACGGTGATGTAATCAGATGAAAAGCCTTTGTGAAGGGGATGCTGGCGATGAACACAAACGCCAACAGCGCGTGCGTCCACCAGGCGAGCAAATGCAGGGATTTCATCGTCGCTACCGAGAGCGGAGCGAATACCGCGGCCAGACCATATCCCACCAGAGCCCATGCCGTGGCCTGATGCTCGCCCGTGGCTATGCGAAGACCTTCGGCCACGAAGCCGGTCACGGCAATGAGCAAGAGAACTACCAGCAAATAGAGTGAATCGATCCCGCCGCGAGGTACTTGAGGTGTTTCCAGCCGCTTGGGCCGCGATACGTAACGCCGATAGATGGCCATCCCCAATCCAATTATCAGAAGCACACCGAAGAGGTCTAGCGCCAACTCGAAGACATGGTAAATACCACCCTTGAGAAACTGAAAACCGAAGAACAGGTGCGTAAAATCCCAATCTACGGTAGCTGTGGCCGTCCCGATCGCCAGCACCACCATGCCCCAGAAAATCATCAGATGCATAGTCACCGAAAACGGATCGGAAGACAATCGCCATTGGAAAAGACCATCACGAAACAACGCTTTCACGCGGGCGAAGAGGGCAACGGTCAGCAGGGAGACTAGAGACGTGTCGCCCTCCGCTTGTCCCATCCGCCATTTCCGCACGCGCCAGTATAGCCCCGCAACGAAGACAAACATTGTCAACGCGCCCAGGCCGTACTGAGTGTACTCTGACCAATGAGGCACATTCCAGAATGTGTCGCGAGCTATTTCCATGGTAAATCGATCCTCCTGATCGGGCCGTTTGGTTCCAAGAGGGATCTTCTGACGTGACTTGCTGTTGCAGCCGCGTCGGGTTGCTACAAACTGGACTTTTGCAAAATTGCGAGTCAAGGACACATGTAAAAGAAAGCTTTGCGAAGCGAAGGTTTCTTTTACATTGTCTTGACTGACACTAATTTATTGACAGATAACAAGTTAACATCTCTGCGGCGTTTAGATATAATTTGCCGGCTGCGCCGCCAATTTATATCTAAGTGCCCTTGACT
>JAFGTN010000808.1 GCA_016934075.1 Pirellulales bacterium | reverse complement strand
GACTCGGGCCACCAGCAACAGGTGGTCGACCTGCTGCGCGACACGTGCCGCGAGGAGAAGGTGGCCCTGATCGTAGTAACGCACACGCCCGAGGTGGCCGAGCAGTTCGAACGCATCGACAACCTCGAGCAGATCAACCGGGCGGTGGTTATTGATGGAGGATAGAGGACAGAGGACAGAGGGCAGAAATGTCGAATGTCGAAATCAGAATGAGGAAAGAATTAGGAATGCCCAATGATCAATGTTCAATGATCAAATCTGAAATCTGAAACCTGAAGTCTTAAGTCTTATGTCTGATATCTGATATCTGACAACTGACAACTGAAAACTGAAAACTAACATCTCATACCTCATACCTGACCCCTTACAATAATATTCGTGCGGGAAAAATAGAATGAGTCTTTGGAAAATTGCTTGGCGGAGTATTCAACAACGGGCCCTGGCCTCGGGGCTGACGGCTTTCGGCATGGGGTTGGGCGTGGCGCTTGTGGTTTCGGTGATAGTCATCCACAACGTGATCGACCAGTCGTTCCGCCGTGGTTCGCAGGGCTACGACATGATCGTGGGCGCCAAGGGCGGCAAGCTGCAGTTGGTGCTCAATACGGTCTTTCACATGAGCGAGCCTATCGAGAACATCCCCTACAGCTACTATCGCGAATTCGCCGATGGACGCTTCGCCAACGCCGTGGAAACGGCCATTCCGGTTTGCATGGGGCACGCATATAAGGGTTGCCAGGTCGTAGCCACCACGCCCGACATGTTCGAGGATTTGACCTACATGGGCGACCAGAGATACGAGTTCGCCGAAGGCCATAATTTCTTGAGGGACGAGCCTTTTACGGCGGTGATCGGATCGGTGGCATCGAGGAAGACGGGCCTGGGTGTGGGCGACTCTTTTCAGCCGGTGCATCCCAATAGCGTGGAGGCCGAAGCGCAAAAAGCCGGCAACGCCGTCGAGGACGACCATCACCAGCCGGTCAAAATCGTGGGCGTATTGAAGCACACCGGCACGCCCAACGACGGTGCCATTTTTATGAACATGGAAGGATTCTTCCGTTTTGGGTGCCACAGTGGAGGACCGACAGCTACCGAGCAATTCTTGAGTAAACGCAATGGTAAAGGCGAGGCCCGGGAAAAAAAGACCGAAGCCGCGCACGACCATAAACACGAACCGAAAAAATCAAAACCCGCTGAAGCGGGCGGACTGTTGCTGCCGGGCTTGGAAGACGCAGGAGGCTCGATGCAGACTGACGTTCACGAGACCGAGCATGAGCACGCGGATGAGCACGTTCACGGGCCTGGTTGCGGCCATGAAATTGCCGACAAGGACAAAGAGATTACGGCCATTCTGGTGTGTACCGACAGGTCGAAGCCCAAGTTGGCCATGGTTCTGCCAGATGTGATCAACGGCGAAGAGGTTGCCCAGGCGGTTATGCCCACCCGCGTGATTACCGAGTTGTTCGACAACATCGTGGGCAACATACAGCGGATACTATTAATCTTGTCCGTGCTGGTGGTCGTGGTGGCCGGCGTGGGCATTTTGGTCAGCATTTACAACTCGATGAGCGACCGGCGGCATGAAATCGCCGTGATGCGTGCCCTGGGCGCCAGTCGCGTTACAGTGGGCACGATCATACTGCTCGAATCGATCATGCTCTCGCTCGGCGGCGGATTGTTCGGGCTGCTGGTGGGACACGCGTTGGTTGGAGCACTCGCACCGACAATCGCCGAACAGACGGGCGTGATCGTGGGCGCGTTCCAATTCCAATGGCAAGAGTTGATTTTGATTCCGGGCCTGTTGTTCCTGGCCACGTTAGTCGGGTATCTGCCGGCCATGTCGGCCTATAGTACCGATGTGGCCAAGTCGTTGACGGCGGGGCAGTAGTTTTTCGTAGGGTGCGTCCGTGACGCACCTCGGGACGTCTGGTGCGTCGCGCACGCACCCTACATAGTGAGATCAATCGATGGCCAACAAAACCGACCAACCTGATGCGAATCATCCCGCGGGGATCAACAGCCCTTTTGCGGGCGCGCCGCAAGACGAACAAAATATCCAGTATGTTCAAACGGTCGATGATGACTACGACTACGATGATGACGACGAGTACGAGGGCCCGGTTTACTATCGGAAAGTAAATCCCTTTGCGGTTACCAGTCTGGTGCTGGGCGTTTTGTCGTTTATTACGATGTTTTCCTGGTTTTTTTTCGTGATTCCCGTGGCCGCGATCATATTCGGATGGGTTGCTTTGGGGCAAATGACTCGTCGGCCGGGGCAATATATGGGCAACAAGCTGGCCATTTCCGGCATTCTCATCGCCGTCGTGTTTTGGACATTCGGCATAGCCTACGTGGTATTCGTTGCAGGAGCCGAAGTGCCCATTGGCTATACCCGCGTGACTTTCACCCAGATGCAACCCAATCCGGACAACAAGGGCGAAGTGGTACCGCAGGAAATTCTCGATTTGCAGTTTGACGAAACGGCAATGGAGAAAAAGCGGGTTTTCATTAAGGGATATATTTACCCCGGGCGACAGACCATCGCCTTGAAACAGTTTATCCTGGTACCTACGCAAAGCCACTGCAAGTTTTGTTCGAGCCAGATCAAGTCGACGCAGATGATCACAGTTAAACTAGAAGGCGATCTGCAGATAAATTACCGTACACAGTTGGTTCACGTCGGCGGCAAGCTGAAGGTGAATAAAGCCGAAGCCGCCAGACCACTGGGGGGGATTCCCTACACTATCGATGCCGACTACGTTAAGTAATCTGGGTAAGTGTGCAAGTGTAGGGCGTACCGGAGGCCCTTTCGGTAATGCGCCCTTGCGGGTATACTTTGTGCCAGGATTTTTGTCTAAAAAATACTAACCTGAAGCGCAAATGAGGGTAAATGATTTTTGCCCTTGCTCTAATACCGCCACTAGCTTGCGTTTCGGGTTAGTATGATAGTTGGTCGAGCTTTCGCGCGCAAAGAAATTCAAGTCATGCCTAAATATATAGTCAGATACGGTCTGATGCGGCTGATGGGGGTCTTCGAGACCACCGGGAGCGATGCAGCGGAGTATGCAAGGGACACGAAGGTTATCATTCGCACCGATCGTGGGCTCGAGACCGGCGAGGTGCTTTGCCAGGCAACGGAGAGTTCCGTGGAGAGTCTGGACGAAGTTTTCCAAGGACAAATCCTTCGCGAAATGTCGAGGAACGATGCGAACGAGGTTACCCGCATTCACGAACAGCAACCAAATCAGTTGGACATCTGCCAAAAAAGCATCGACAAGCTGGGGTTGGAGATGCAGCTTGTGGACATCGAGCATATTTTCGGCGGTGAACGGATAGTGGTCTACTATCTGGCCGACGGACGTGTTGATTTCCGCGAGTTGGTGCGAGTACTTGCGGGCGAGTTCCAGACTCGTATCGAGATGCGGCAGATCGGTGTCCGCGACGAAGCCAAGCTGATGGCCGATTACGGCGACTGTGGTAAGGCCGTGTGTTGCAACACGCATCTGGTGCAAATGCCGCCGGTTTCAATGAAGATGGCCAAGTTACAAAAGGCAACACTGGATCCCACAAAGATCTCGGGCCGCTGCGGGCGGTTGAAATGTTGTCTGCGCTATGAGTACGACGTGTATGAACAGCTCCAGAAAGAACTGCCGCCGATCGGGAGCACGGTGGAATCGGAAGAGGGGCCCGTCAAAGTGGTCGGACAGGAGATCCTCGCCCAGGCGGTGATCGTCGAATTCGACGACAAATTACGCAAACTGCTGCACACCGATGAAATTGGCAAGGTGATTACAGTTGAAGAACAGATTGAAGACCAGCAAAACGAAACAACAAGTGACACGGACAACCAAACTCATCTGCAGTAAAGCTGGAAGATAAAACGTATTAAGTGAGGAGAATCGGTCACACAATTCCCGGCCGATGATAAGTCATGCTCGACCCGTCACATCCCATCATCGAACTTCTAAAAGAAGATGATCGTTATGCTTTCGACGCCTACGTGTTCGTTTTCGAAGCACTCAATTACGCTCAGAACGTTTTGCAGATGGGCAGCGAATTCCCTGCCGGAAACAGTGACCACGAGTTTGACGAGGAGCCGGATGATGAAGAGGAACAGGTCGAACGTCATGTGACCGGTCAGCAACTCTGCGAGGCGATTAGAGAATATGCCCTGCATCAGTACGGCTATATGGCCAAGGATGTCTTGGGGAGTTGGGGCATCAAAAAGACCGAAGATTTCGGTGAGATCGTTTTCAACCTGATACGCATCGAACAAATGCGCAAAACTCCCCAGGACCGCAAGGAAGATTTTCAGAACGTCTACGATTTCGAAACGGCCTTCCGCAAGGGTTTCAAAATTAATGCGCCCGAGGAAGAGATCTAGAAGCCCTTTGCAAGTTGAAGAAGTGATCAGCAGGCCCCGGAAAATCGGCAAGTTATTTATCGTTTGGTCCTAAAATGAGCAGCACAAAGAAAAAAATTACGAAGAGGCTTATTGAGGATACTTCTCAACAAGCCCCTTGCGAGGACGATAAATGTTCTCCGGCTCCCACAAAAGCCAACAAGATCACGCTGGCGATTTCACTGGCCATGCTGATGGGCTGGATCGGTTTTCTGGCCGTGCTGGCCATCGGTAAATGAGAAAAATGAATACGCTTAGCGACGGCCACTTGAGCGGCGGGCATTGTTGCGAATCGCGTTGCCGATGAAGTGACCGGGACGATTCGGTCGCTGTAAAAGCGGCATGCGGCGGATGGCCGCATCGCGTTGTGCTTGCGCTTGACCCGAATATCGAGACGAGCGGGCGTTAGCCGTACCGTTCAGTTGCGGTATCAAGGAAATGACGGCAAATAGAAAACAAACGGTCAAATAACGACGAATCATGGATTCTGCTCTTTCTCCGCAATGGTGGGAATAATGTGGTGGGAGGTGTTGGTAAGAACCAACTGGACTTATGCAAAATTGTGAGTCAAATAAGAATAGCACAATAATTAAGTAAATGCCGACTGCGAAGTGTAAGAAAATTGAAATCACTTGGACTGCTTGTATGGACTGGAGGGATTTTGGCGGTTCGCGTCGGAAGTCGGAGGGGGTCAGACTATTGTGGCCGATGGGATTTTACGGACCCTTGAAAAAGGCCCGACAATCGCACCAGGATTTTTTACATGAAACTACTCGACAAACTACAGCGGCGTTTCGGTCGCTTTGCGATACCAAACCTGACGCTCATTATCATTGCCGGGCAGGTTTTCTTTTATCTGCTCAATTACTCCAACCCTGAAATTCTCGGTGGTGTAGAGTCTGCATTTGGGAAGATCGACTTGGTGCCCGCCTTGGTTCTTAAGGGGCAGGTTTGGCGGTTGGTGACGTTCATTTTCACGCCGCCGTTGGAGGCCTACCCCATTTTCATGTTCTTTGCCTGGTATCTCTTTTACTTGATGGGTACGGCCCTCGAAGGCATGTGGGGAGATTTTCGTTACAACCTGTTTCTACTGGTAGGCTATCTGGCTACGGTCGCCGCGTCTTTTACGGCTCCTCATGAGCCTGCAACGACCGTTTTTATCGGTGGATCGGTATTCCTGGCCTTCGCCTATCTGTTTCCCGATTTTCAACTCCTTTTGTTCTTCCTGCTGCCCGTCCGCATAAAGTGGTTGGCCTTATTGACTTGGATTTCGTATCTTTTTGTGGTTATCGGTGGGGATCTGCATGCAATCGGTATGTTGGCGGCATCGCTGGTGAACTACTTCCTTTTCTTCGGTCGCGATATCCTCTTTCGCATGCGATCCGGACATCGCAAGATGAAGGCCCAATCCAAACGTATCGCCAACCGGAACACTCCCCGACACTGCTGTAGAATATGCGGAAGAACAAACCTCACGAATCCCGATATGGATTTCCGTTACTGCTCGAAATGTGCCGACACGTCATGCTATTGTGAAGAGCATTTGCAGAACCACGAGCATGTGGAGGCGGATTAGGAGGTCTAACTTGTGTTTTTCAGCGGTCTGATAGCATCCTCAACAGCTACACGAGACTGCCGATTCGTTTCCTCGCGCTCAGACGAATATCGATATGCTTTCTCGACTTGTGAGCAACATCGCCT
>JAFGTN010000807.1 GCA_016934075.1 Pirellulales bacterium | reverse complement strand
GTCATGTCGATCAGCTTCTTCAATCTGGGCTTGATAAAGGTGCGAAACATTTCCGGACTGAAGAACAAGCCCCGCTGGGTACCGAGGTCATCCGCCGTCCGCAGAAGGTCGATCCGCCCGTCGGCCGCCGTCAGCATGCGGTCGTAGAAGTCGAGGTAGAAATCCGTGAAGCGGTCCATCAACCAGTGTGCCATCTCGGGCCGCATGGCCATGTCCATGAGCAGATTATCGGTTCTGCGTAAGAACGTAGGATGCTGAAACACACTGGGCCCGCTGGCCATGACGGCGAAATCCTGCCACTCCACAAGCCTTTCCGCTATCTCGCTGAAATCGAACCAGTCCGCACTTGGCCAGCTATGCTGCTGGAAATCGTCGATCGACGTGGCGTCGTCTAGGACAAACTCGACATAGGAGTCCTCCGGACCGGAGGCCGTTTGCATGACTTTCTGCCGCCATCCCCATAAGTTCTCCCGCACGCCGTCACCCAGTTCGCGAGACTGCGGCTTCGGACCGCGGTAATCCGGATCGACAACGCCCCGCAAATCGACAATGTCACTGCGCAGTCGCTCGAGCAACTCGCGATGCGTCGTTGTTTTCAGATCCCGGTGCAGACGCTGCAGCACCCACGGGTTGGCATGAAAATCCATCGGCACCCGATCAGGTGTTTGCAGTGCCACAGCCGTCAGAACTCGCTCTTTTGCATTCATTATATTACGGGTTCTCTGGTTCTTTACGAAATTTTGTTGGCAAAAATGGAATTGTCGTGCTCCGCACGAAGGTTTTTAGGCATGGGCTGACAAAAGTATGAACAAGAATCTCCCGGAAACATAGAATTACCAGGACACCTTGACAGAATATTCTTCCGTCAGCATATGGTTATTCCTTGGTAAGTTGCTCCTCAGCCGCCGCACACCGTTGCGCGGCTAGATGATTACAAAGGAACTTGTTTGGGGTGAAGTTCCTTGGGAGCAGTGCCTACCCAACTTCACCAGATTATGGCATTATCTCCCTGGAGTTTGACTGGAGTCAATATACTTTTGTTAGCCCATGCCTAAAAAACCTCTTGCCGAAGGCAAGTTGACATCATTGTCACCTACTAAATTCCGTGAAGAACCATATGTAATTGTTATCGAGGAACTCGATCAGCTTTCAATGTCCCTTGCGAATTGCACCTTATGGTGCGTTTCCTTTTTGCAGTTCGCCAAGAAGCGGATCGCCGTTGGCCCGCATCTTGGCGAGGATCTTGGCATTCAGGTCGGCGATTACGGCCTTAATGGCGGGATCCGTATCGCGGATCAGGTTTTTTGTTTCCGCCGGGTCCGACTGCAGGTCGTACAGCTCATCCCGCTGGGGATTAAAGAAGTCGCGAATCAACTTGTAACGCGGCGTGCGGTAACAACGCATCGTTGCCACGGCATAGTTGATCATGCTGTACTCGGCATACAGATCCTGGTCCCAATCGGCAGGTGTGTTGCCCTTGAGCAGTGGCGTAAGGTCGCGGCCGCGGAGCACCGTACCTTGCGGAGCGTCGGCTTTGGCCATCGTAAGTAATGTGGGAAACAGATCCAAATGAGATACGGTATCCTTAATGACCGTGCCCGGCCGGACAACGCCCGGCCAACGCACGATCGCCGGTGTCTTTAGTGACCGGTCGTATAAGTTCGGCCGATATTTGTCCGAAATCACCCGAGTCCCGCGATGCCATTTGCCGGGCGGGTGTTTCTTCGTGGCCCAGATGCCATTGCCTTTGTGCCAGACCCCGTTGTGTCCCATGTTGTATCCGTGGTCTGAAGTGAGGATCACGATCGTCTTGTCGGTCAGCCCGAGCATGTCGAGCTTTTTGAGCAGGCGGCCAAGGTTGCGGTCCACGCCGCTCGTGCTCGCCAGATACTCGCGCATCATGCGTTTTACCTTTTTAACGTCGAGATCGGGATACGCGGGAATCGCCGGATCCAATGACTCATAGGGTGCCCAGTCCTCTGGTGCAACGGGCAACCAGACGGCATGCGGAGCGCGAGTATGAAAGCACAGCAGGAACGGCTTGTTCCGCGATTTGGCTTTCACGAGGAAGTCCAACGCTTCGTCGGTCAGAATGTCGGTGGTCAATCCCTTGAATTTTCGAATAACGCCATCCTTTTCCAATTCGGGATCCACAGGCGTTGTTCCACCCCCCGGCAAACCCATGAAGTGATCGAATCCATGGTGAGTGGGGTGGAATCGTTCGTTGCCCGGCAAGGTCCAGTCACCCACATGCCACTTGCCGATCAGTCCGGTGTAATAACCGTTCGCTTTCAGGATCTCGGCAAACGTGACACTTTTGTCCGGATCGAGCGCGGGTTGATATTTAGGATTGAATAGTTTGTGATCGGGTCCCGGTATGAAATCCTTGATACCGAACTCGCTCGCGTAACGCCCCGTCGCAAGCGCCGCTCGGGCCGGACTGCAAACCGGTGTCGCGCAGAAACAGTTGGTAAAGCGCGCCCCATCGCGAGCCAGCCGGTCCATGTTCGGCGTGACGGCCGCTGCAACATTGCTGTGACCGGTGTCTTGCAGTGCGCATCCCATCGCCCACGAAGCTTGATCGTCGGTGACGATAAACACGATGTTGGGACGTTCATTTCCGTAAAGGCAACACAGACCGTTCGGGCTGAACCCGATAATCAATGCGCACAAAACGCCCGCGAGGTACGATCCTTTAATCGGTAGTTCATGTGGCTTCATGATAGTTTCCTAGTGATAATTCTAGCAGAAGCGAAAATCCGTTAGCCCCGTCGCCCGCGACGGGACAGGAAGTGCCGAAAAATTCAGTGTTTCCGCCAACCGGTCGCAGGCGACCGGGCTAACAAGGCCCAATTAATCAACAGAAACTCGCAAGCACCAATTAATCAATGAAAACTAATTGGCGACTTTCCTGCTATTTGGATTTGTCGGGAGGAATCAACAGCAGGGTGCCGCCCCAATTGAGTTGGGGCAACTCGACTGTATCATTGGCGCTCATATCGCGACAAAGCACTTTCATTTGCGTGTTCTTGGAATCCGTGTAGCCAAAAGTCAGATTCGGCTCCTTCCGCCATCCTCCGGCATCCATGACCTTTTTTGTCGAGGATGTGGCAACATAGATGGTTCCGTCCTTCTTGGCTGTAACGGAAATCTGCGATTTGACGCCGCCCGAAGTCTGTGTGTAGCGCCAGCCTTGTAGCGACTTCGGTACCTGTTTCCAGACGTAGTCACGGTTAGCAAACGCCTGGCCTTTGTTCTGCAATTTTTCCACCGTAAAACCATGCCCTTCAACACTCAACGAATCGGTCTCGATTTTGGTGGGCTCCGGAAGCTGGAGGGTTGCGGGATCCACCACCGAGTCGTCCACGGTCAGATTACGGAAATCGGTGAAACGGTGGAAGGTAAGGAAATTGGCGTCGTGAGCGTTATGGGCACCACCCAATCCGTCGTCGTAGGCGGTTCGGATCGCTGCAATCATGTCGTTGCCGTCGAATTGCCAGTCGGGATACTGAAAACCGTGCTTGGCCACGTCGGGGTGATAGAGCAAGATACAGCGTACCTCCCAATTCTTCAAATCGGTGGATCGCATCAGCGCCAGTGTATTACGAATTGAAGCGGCATTCTCTTTTTGCAGCCTTGCGATGGGTGCAACCGGATTGGCCAGAGCCCAATAAGCTTTCGATTGAGGATCAAAGCGGATCACGAACTTTTTCGCCCCGCCCGGAAAATCAATAAAACCGGTTTCCGGATCGAAAGTGGCGGTTTTTCCATCGTCGCTGATCTGCACGATCGCAGCTTTTCCCCCTTGACCTGTGTAGTGCATCCGCAAGATGTCTAACATTTTACCCTCGGGCGAGACTACGGCATTGCCTTCCAGCCAGGCACGAAAAGTCCCGTCCATCCACTCCGGATTACGGCTGACGTAGTTCGAGAACCGCCAGCTTTCTCGTTTCAGCAGATCCGCATCGACTGGCGCCGACAACATCATGGCTCGATACCGAATGCCCCACTTCTTACCGCCTCCGGCATCCTCGAAGCTGCGCCACAGGTGCCCATCGTGAATTATCACCGGCATAGGCGCGGTGTGATATTCGCCGGATCCGGTCAGCAAACCCGAGTCGGCGTCCTTGGGATCTGTCCAGGTTTGCCCACCGT
>JAFGTN010000806.1 GCA_016934075.1 Pirellulales bacterium | reverse complement strand
TGGCTCCCAACTTCGTCGGCCCCAATATCTGGAAAGATAAGCCGGGCCAGCCGTATCCCGAAGGCGGTGATGACAAATGGTGGGACACCTGGACCAACCAGGCCGTGATGCGGCCCTATCACCGTGACCTGCACCTGGGCTGGATGCGCTGGTGGGACTACGACAGCGGCGGGCTGTGCTACGGAGTGACCGGATGGGGAACGCACAGCTACGACCAGATCCAACGCGCCCTGGGCACATCCGAGACGGGCCCCACCGAGATCACGCTGGAAGAGCCCGTGCGCAACGAGCGTTGCGGCAAGTTCGAAACCAAGCGGCCCGATGCCACGGAGTTGGGTTATCTGTTGAAGTTGGCCAAGCATGTGAGCGGACCACGTGCCAAGGTACGCATGAAATATGCCAACGGCACCGAGTTGCGCCTGCATCTGGACGGCGACTGGGGACCGGGCCTGGGCGCCATCTTCATCGGCGAGAAGGGCAAAATCGAAATCAACCGCAACAAGGTAGCCAGCAATCCCAAGGAACTGGTCAATTCGCCCGACAATCCCGGGCCCAATAAGAAGGACGAAACCGAGTACCACGTGGAGAACTGGATCGAAGGCATCAAAACCCGCAAACGCTGCAACGCCGACATCGAATACGGCCAGCGCAGTTCCACACTCTGCTATCTGGTCAATATCGTTCGCGACGTCGGCCAGGTGGGCAAAACGCTTAAATGGGACCCGGCCATTGAAAAGTTCACCAACTGCGACGAAGGCAATAAGCTGCTCTCGCGACCGCGTCGTAAGGGATGGGATCTTGCGGATTTGAGCTAGGTAAGCCAGGCGCGTTGGGTGGCACCGGTTCTTGAACCGGTGTGACATAAGTCACAAGAGGTCCGCGGACAAGTTCTAATATCCAAGGACCTCTTGTTATAGATAAATCATCCGGAAACCTGGTGTCCCCAAGAAAGAATAAACATGCCGACATCCTATTCTTTCCCAAAGGATGCAGGATACTGTTTCCTTACCGCTGTAGTGGGAGCTTTGCTGCAAGCAATTCTCTTCGCCGAGCCCGCGTTGGAAAAGCATCCTTCCAAAGCAACAACCGAATTGCCCAACATCATTGTCGTTCTCGTCGACAACGCCGGCTACGGCGACATCGGGCCTTTTGGTTCGCGGCGAAACCGTACGCCCAACCTGGACCGCATGGCTCGGGAAGGGATGCGGTTTACGCATTTCTGTGCTAGCGCCGGGGTTTGCACACCCTCACGGGCGAGTCTGATGACGGGCTGCTATGCACAGCGGGTGGGGCTGGGCCTCGCCGATCCCGACGGTATTGTGCTACGACCGGTTTCGCCCAACGGCCTGCACCCCGACGAGTTGACGATAGCCGAGGTTCTCAAGTCAAGGGGCTATGCGACGGGTATTATCGGCAAGTGGCATCTGGGTGACCAGCTTCCCTTTTTGCCGACGCGACAAGGATTCGATATGTTTTTCGGGATCCCTTACAGCGACGACATGACCGCTGATGTAGGCCCGCCCGGCAAATGGCCGCCGCTGCCCTTGATGGAAAACGAGCGGGTGATCGAAGCGCCCGTCGATCGCACTCAGTTGACCGAGCGTTACACGCGGCGGGCGCTGCGTTTTATCGAGGCCAATCGGTCGCGGCCGTTTTTCCTCTATTTTCCCGAAGCCACGCCCGGTAGCACCAGAACACCATACGTGGGTGACGCCTTTCGAGGCAAAAGCGGCAGAGGCCCTTGGAGCGACTCCATCGAAGAGCTCGATTGGTCGCTGGGGCAAATCCTCGACAAACTTTGTGAACTCGGAATAGAAAAGCGAACGTTGGTGGCGTGGATGTCGGACAATGGGGCGCCGAATCGAGGCAGTCCCAGCAATCCGTGGCGAGGCACGAACCGGCCGCTGTACGGTTACGGTTACACGACGGCCGAAGGCGCGTTTCGTGTGCCGGCCATCTTCTGGTGGCCCGGAACCATTCCGGCCGGCCGTACTTGCGACGAACTGGCCACGATGATGGATCTCTTGCCCACCTGTGCACGGCTTGCCGTGCCGGAAAAGGGGACAGGTCCAATTTACCGGAACGGCCCGAAGGGTACTGTGTATAAATTGGCACTGTCCCCTTTTCCGGCACGAACTATCGACGGCCGTGATATCCGCCCGCTTCTGCTGGGTGAAAAAGCCGCCCGCTCCCCACACAACGCGTTTTACTACTATTTTGGCGATCAACTCCAGGCGGTCCGCTCGGGTCGTTGGAAATTGTT
This sequence comes from Pirellulales bacterium, assembly GCA_016934075.1. Classification (GTDB taxonomy): domain Bacteria; phylum Planctomycetota; class Planctomycetia; order Pirellulales; family Thermoguttaceae; genus JAFGTN01. Next base: position 7,302 of record JAFGTN010000806.1, on the reverse strand, counting down.
TTTGCCGCTCGAACACCCACAGCGCCATCCACATCATCGCGGCAAGGGGCCTTCGCCGGCGATGCTGTTCGACTTGGTTGCCGACGTGGGATCGCAACACAACGTTGCCGAGAATCATCCTCAGATCGTGGCGCGGCTGACCAAGCTGGCGAATAATGCCCGAGCCGACCTGGGCGACTCCGGTCGACCAGGCAAGGGACAGCGTTCTGTCGGACGGGTGGAGAATCCCACTCCTCGCGTGCTTATGAAATGAGTTCTGGTTACCCACAGGCAGTTCTCGCTCAATGTGGCTCCACAACAACTCTTGTATTGCATGTTCTCGTGTGATTTTTGAAAACCACCACAAAGGAGGGGTTGACTTATTCGTGTAGGTTAATAAGCTTAGACAACTAAGCCTATATATGTCAGCAGGAGGTCGTCAGATGTGCGAGCAAGTTACGCCGACGCAACGGGAATTGGAAATTCTGAAGATTCTTTGGGATCGCGACGCAGCCACGGTGCGTCAGGTGTACGAGATAATGCGACAGCGATCTCCAATTGTGCAGAATACGGTTCAGGCATTTTTAAGGACCATGGAGGAAAAGGGATTGGTAACGCATGAACTTCGCGGGCGAGCATTCGTCTATCGCCCTATGCTGCAACAGAAACAGACAGCTCGCCAGCTTGTGGGTCGTTTGTTAGATCGAGTCTACGATGGAGCCATGGACCAATTGGTCGACGGCCTGTTGTCGATTCGACGACCGACCGAAGAGGAACTCCAGCGATTGGAGATGCTGATAAATCAGGCCAAGAATAAACCAGATCCGTAGCTTAATGTAGGGGAGGGATAAATCATGTTCAAACTCGTCGAACTGCTGACCGTGCACGGTGACGTTCTGCTGTTGGGATCTACATTTTTACTGCTCTTAGGGGCAATGTCGAATTCCTTGACACGAGTGCCCGTCCATCGGCAAAGGCTGAGCGAATTGGCTGTCGCTGCCACGCTCGTCTGGATAGTGCTGGCATGGGTGCCGATACCCAGGGTCGATCTTATGGGGATGTGGCACAACAAACAGAACGACTCGTTTCAAGTGCCGCCGATGCAAGCGATGGGAGCACCGGCGATGCCGTATGTTTCACCAGCGGAATCTCCTCTACAGGCGCCGGGGCCGCATTCTGATGCTCCGCGCCCGGTCTCCACATCAATTCAACCGGTATCGTGGCGCGAGACGATGGCAATAGTCTACATGACCGGTGCCGGGGGATGTCTTTTGTGGCTGGTGGTGGGGCAAGTTGCATTGATCCGCGCCGGCCGATCATCCACCGAGCCCCCGCCATGGATTGCCGATCTTTACGAATCACTGCTGACTCTGTGCAAGTGTCAACGAGCGAAGTTGCGGGTTTCGTCAAATTGCGCCCGACCGGTTGTATTCGGTTTGTTTTGTCCGAAAATCATGCTACCGGCCGAACTGTGCCGTCGCGAGAGACAACGGCAGTTGCGACATGTGTTATTGCACGAGTTGGCCCACGTCAAACGCGGTGATGCCTGGGGACATTTGTTATTCAACCTGGCCCTGCCGCTTTTATATTTTCATCCGATCTACTGGTGGATTAACGGTCGTGTACGGTTCGACCGAGAGTTGATCGCCGACGACTGGGCCGCCCGTTTCGATAGCCGCCGGATGTATGTCGAGGATTTGATCGATTTAGTCCGAAAATCCCCGCGTTTGGTGCCGGGTTCGATGGGAGTTTTGGGAATTTTCCAGTTTCGCACACACTTTTTCAGGAGAATGGAGATGTTGATTAATCGAAAAGAATCGTTATCCACCGCGGTTTCGAAGAAATGGCGGTTTGCATTACTGTTGAGCGTTGCCATCGTTTTGGCGGCAACGACGTGGATTCTGGGCGTGCAACCGGCTGTGGCCAAGTCGCATAGCAACCAGCCATCGCCCGCCGCGCTGGCCCAGATTAAATCCGCTGAAAAAGCCCTCGAGGCTAACTGGGCCGCTTTCGACAATGGAACGGTTGGTGTAGAGTCCGTCTATCTATGGTCGCGTAGATTGATGGAATCGCGAATTGCCACAATCTCCGACCATAAGCAACAGCGCGAAGCGATCCTGGCTCATGTAAAAGCGATGCAGAAGTTTCACCTCCCGGTCGAAGCACTTTGGAAAATAGGAGCACGAGGCGGCGAAACCGAAAAAATGTATGCCACGCAGTACTATCTTCGCGAGGCGGAGCGGATAATCGAGGACTTTGACGCGAAAAACACTGATTAAGACGGAAAGTTTCTGAAAACTGGTTGCGTGACAACTCGTGAATATCTTATACGTGTGCTACTTTGGTTCTACGTTCCGACGCATGTTTGCCTTTCGGGAAAACTCGCTACTTTCACGAGACTGGAAGTGGAAAACATCTCCAGCGAGCACTTAAGTACGCGGAGATCGAGTTTCGCTATCCATCTTCCTGTGAATACTCGTTAGCGGTAGAATCGGCATATTGATTTTTGTCCGCAAGTTCGTTACGACTGGCAGCCGGTTAGGTGCTCTTGCAAGTGATTGATAATGTATCATAAAGTAGCCAGTGTCTTTGATCTTGCTTGGAAATCGATGCATTCGATCGGATTGTCAAGCTGCACGGCGAGGGCGTGGGGCATGGCCTGATCATTAGGTCTGTGTAGCCTCTCTCCCAGCACCCGATAGAGTGTCGGTCTCAGAAGTCTAAGCCACATCGTTCCGGTTGGCTCCACCGGTAAGAAATTCGAAAACTCGAGATTCAATATGCAATGATAATTTCGGACCGCCCGGTCTTGATTTTGGCGATCAGTGCCACATTCAAGGAACTACAACCATAGACATTCGTACGACTCCAAAAGTAGTAATAAGGAGCAACAAGTGGGCGTGACAGAGTATATCAACAAGCTGGAGACAGAGTTTCTCAACCAACTGGCGGACAACGAGATCCCCAGGGACCTGGATCCGAATGATAGTGCGGCTGTGCAGGCGTGGTTCAAAACTACATATGCGGCGTGGTTCCTGGAACACCGAGACGAGTTACTGGCACGTGAATGGGTCAAACGTGGATGGGCCGAGCATATCATGCAGCCGACTGAATCCGGTAAATGGGAGAAACACCACCGTGTCAAGCCGGAGTATGTCGAGGAAGTCGATGCTTGGTTGCAGGACGAGATAAATTAACGGCGTTTCTTACCATGACCTGGAAAACGGTTCTTGTATTCGCTTCCTTAACAATCTTATTGCCATTCGGAATACCCTATCACGCCAATGCAGAGGTCGGAAAGACGGCGATCGACGTCTACGCGAAATATCGATTGAAACCGCTGGATTATTGCGATGTCAAACTGCATGGGGACCTGAAACGGCAGTTTAATGAGATCTGCGATTACTATTATAAGATCCCCAACGACGATCTTTTGAAACCTTATCGGCAAAGGGCCGGTCTTGCCGCGCCCGGCGAGGATATGGGTGGGCAATATGTTGGGCACAGTCCTTTCGGGCAATTTCTCGCGGGATATGCAAGAATGTACGCAGCCACTCAGGACGAGAAGTATCGGAATAAAGCGATTACCCTTATGGAGGAATGGGCAAAAACCATCGAGCCCGACGGATTCTTTTTCGATACGAGGTCTCCCCGACTTTCGGCGTATTATTATGAAAAACTGCTGGGAGGGCTTCTAGATATCTATTTTTATTGCGATGATGCGAACTCCCTGAAGTATCTGGATAAGATTACGACTTGGGAAGAAAAGAATATCCCGCGAACCAGAATCTATTGCGACGTAATAGGGCAGGGGACGGGCGAGTGGTATACGCAAAGCGAGAATCTGTATCGGGCATATCTGTACACCGGCAACGACCGCTATAAGAAATTCGCCCAGGTTTGGGAATACACGGAGTTCTGGAACGAGATACTGGACGATAAGCACGAGCAGATGTACAAGAAGAATACCTGGCATCACGCTTACAGCCACGTGAACTCGTTCAACGGGCTTGCCGCCGCTTACATCGTTAAAGGAGAAGAAAAATATCTGGACACCTTGAAGAAGGCCTATCGGTTCATGCAGGAGCAGCAGTGCTGGGCGACCGGCGGTTTTGGTCCCAACGAAAATCTTCCTCCAAGGAAACAACTCATCGAAACTCTCAAGTCGACCGACAAGCATTTCGAGACGCAGTGTGGAAGTTGGGCCGGTTTCAAGATGACGAAGTACCTGGTGGGACTTACGGGCGATGCGAAGTATGCCGACTGGACAGAAAAGCTGATGATCAACGGCATCGGGGCTTCCATTCCCATGTCGGAAAAAGGCAATGTTTTCTATTACTCCTCGTATAAACCTTCGGGCGCCGCAAAGCAAAACATCAAACATGCGTGGGTTTGCTGCACGGGCACAAGGCCCCAGGCCGTGAGCGATTATCACAACCTGATTTATTTCCACGGCGATAAGAGCATCTGCATTGCCCAGTATTTTGCTTCCGAAGGATCATTCAAGCTGGGAGACGTTTCGGTGAGAATTCTTCAGGAAACGGCCTTCCCCGAGGAGGATATTACTCGCTTGATCGTCCGCTTGGCGAAACCCGCAGAATTCGACATCAAGTTCCGCCTGCCCCAATGGCTTGCTGCCGAGGCTGTTGCTGAGGTGAACGGGGAATGTCGCGATTACAGCGTGGATAAGAATTGGGGTGTTCTGTCCGGCACCTGGAAGAACGGGGATACCATAAAGTTGAAACTGCCCATGAAATTTCAGATTTCGCGGCTGGATGAAACAAAAAAATATCCCGCCGCGATATTGTATGGCCCTGTTGCCCTGGCCGTGCAATTGTCTGAAAATAAGAATAATCCGACCAAGGAGATAGATGTGGATAACATCGCCAAGGATTTCATTCCGTCCACTTCCGCTCCATTGACGTGGAAGATGCGAGGCAACGATTCTGTCGTTCTGAAACCGTTTTATCAATACAAAAAGGGCGAGCGATATTTTTTGTACCTCGACGATTGAAAAGGTTCCTGTGCCTATTGCCAAAATCTTTCGACAAAACGGAGTGTTCAAGCCGCCGCTAACCTCTGACCGTACCATTCGATTTGTCGTATGTCTGCTGAAAGGTTTTTTGGTGGTGGTATACGTTTGCCGGTTTATGCAGGTGCCCCGTGGTGCTGTAGCGCAAAAAATATATCTCGACAATGGCGAAATTCGCATCGGTGTCGACATCTCGCTGGGCGGATCGATTACATATCTCGCAACATTCGTCGACGGCCAGAATATTATCAATAATCACGACTACGATTAAACAAGAACTGTCCAATCTATCTTCTGTCCCCTAACTAAATCATCCACTAAATTGTACGAAGACCCTAAAAACAAGAACGCATCTCGTTTGCTACAACCAAGAGCCTAATGCAGATGTTCCAGAATAAAAAACCAAGCCGGTCTCCCAAGATTCTCTCCATTGCTTGGGGTAGAATTGAGGTTGATGGACTGGGCGTATTCAGAGACGCCAAGCTTTTCCCTGGTGGCGGCAGAGAATGGGACTGGAACGAAACCGGAACTAACCATCTCCCCGGAATTCAACCGGCGGATGTTAAGGAGTTAATTGAGCACGGCGCCGAGGTGATCGTTCTCGGCCGGGGGATGCAGCTTGCCCTGCAGGCGTGCCCGGAAACGTTGGAATTGCTGAAGGAAAAATCAATCACAGCAGTCGTCGAAGAGACGAATCGAGCCGTTCAAGCATACAACCGCTTGGTCGATGAAGGAAAAGCCGTCGGTGGTTTTTTTCATTCTACATGTTGATGACGTTTGTAGCTGAACTCGCAAGAGTTCAGATTGGTTCCCGCTTCTGGGCTGAATTCGCAAGAATTCAGCTACAAATGGGGATTTCGGACTGAAATCTTGCTAATATGGCGCTGTTGGAGAAATCAATTTTCCCATCCTAAGTTTGACACGACAGGCCGGTTTGCCTAGATTGATGGATGAATGTTATTCCGAGATCCTCTGCGAAATAGGATTCTTCACGGAATTTAGTGGGCAAAAATGGTATTGTCGTGCTCCGCACGAAGGTTGTTAGCCCATGCCTTAAAAAACCTCTTGCCGAAGGCAAGTTGATATTGTTTTCATCCGTTCAATTCCGTGAAGAATCCGAAATATAAAGGAAACACAAAATGCGACGAATTCTTTTGGCTTTATTTTTTGCTCTTGCAATGAGTTTTCCTCTTTTCGCGGCCACGATTCAGGTGGCACCGTTTGAGTGTGATGTAACGTTGCCGTTGGGGCAGCCGGTTTATTCGAGTTTCAAGCCGTTGGAGGAAATTGAGCATCCGCTGCTGGCAAAGGGGGTTGTTTTGGACGACGGGATGACGCGATGCGTGCTCTGTTCGGTCGATTATTGCGAGTTGTGCAATGGGGCGTTCGAAGCATTTCGCAACGCAATCGCCAAAGCGGCTGGAGTCGATCCGAAGTTTGTCGCGGTGCATACGGTACATCAACATACGGCGCCGATCACATCTTTGGGTGAGCTGCTCCTGTTGCGGAAGGCGCCCAAACCGCCGAAGATGATGGATCCGGAAGTTGTTACGGATTCGGCCGCGAAAGTCGGCCGGGCCGTGAAGAAAGCGTGCGGGTCGTTCGTCGAATGTGACAAGGTCGGCTTTGGCAAGGCAAAGGTCGATCGGGTGGCTTCGATCCGCCGGCTGAAGTCGAAGGACGGCAAGCCGCTTACGCGGTGGAGTTCTTGCACCGATCCGAAACTCATAGCTATGCCGGAAGGGCCGATCGATCCTTTCATCAAAACGATCACGTTCGCGAAGGGAGACAAACCGATTGCCCGGCTGCATTACTATGCCACACATCCGCAGAGTTTCTACGGCGACCCTCGCGCCAGCTACGACGTTCCCGGCATTGCCCGCGAGGCGACCGAGAAAAAAGACGGTGCGATGCAGATCTACTTCACCGGGTGTTCCGGCAACGTGACGATGGGCAAGTACAACAATCGGACGAAAGAAGCCCGGACCGCGCTAGCGAAGCGTTTGGCGGAAGGGATGGAAGCCGCAATCGCCGCGACGAAATGGCAAGCGGCCGGGAAGATCGACTGGCACGTTGTCCAGTGGAAGATGGTTCCGCGGACGGATGGTTCCAATTCGAGAGAAAAGTCGCTCGCTACGTTGAACAACGCGTCGGCAAAACCGATTGACAGGTGGGAAGCGGCACTCGAAATCGATTTCCTCGATCGCATCGACCGGCCGGTCGACATCACAGCGATGAAGATCGGGAAGATTATGGTTTTGAACCTGCCGGGCGAGTCGTTCATCGAGTAT
>JAFGTN010000805.1 GCA_016934075.1 Pirellulales bacterium | reverse complement strand
TGGCGGTGATGGCGGTGGCGGTGGCGGCGCCTTTGAAATCGTTGCCCTGGGACGAATGACAGTAGCTGGCGAGCTAAAAGCCCAAGGTGGTGACGGCGACTGGGGCAATATGAGTGCCGGCAACACAGGCTACGATGGCAGCTCAGGAGTTGATGGGGATATGGGCTATGATGGTTCAATGAGTACTAATGGTGGCTCTGGGCAAGACGGAATGCCAGGTCACGGAGGCGACGGAGGACTCGGAGGCATGGAGGGATTTGCAGGTGGAGGAGGCATGGGAGGCATGGGAGGCCCGGGAGGCATGGGAAATTATGAAGAAGGAGGCAATGACGGAGAGAATGGATATGAAGGCTGGTGTGGGATGTATGGGGGCTCCATGGGGCCAGGCATGGATGCAGATATGGGCATCGATGGCAGTTATACAGGAAACGGTGGCATGATTGGTGGTGTCGGAGGCATGGGCGGTATCGGTGCAGCCGGAGGCGATCAGGCCGCTGGTGGCGATAGTGGCGCAGGCGGTATGGGCGGAGCCGGCGGCGGTGGTGCAGGCGGTACTGTTAAACTGTTTGCCAGTGTAATCGATGGCACTGGTGCTTCGGTGAATGCTGCTGGTGGCATTGGCGCCCAGAATGGTGACAGCGGCCGATTTCTTTTCGGCAATAATACGACTACCGCTTTTGCCGGTTCCGTCAACGCCAATCAAGAAAACTTCGAAGGATCTCGCGATACGAATCCATTTATTGATGGCGGAACAACACAAACACCTTATATTCCCGGCCTGGATGGTGGAGCCGAGGTTTATGGCAAAACCACCTTGGATGCCTCCGATCCCGGTTTCCGCACGGAGCTCAGCGCGTTATTCAGTTCGCTTACCAACAATGATATGGCGGCTCTGTATCGTATGGACGTTGGGCCGACCGGTTTCTCCGACGACTACGATCAGTATGATATGTTGCTATACATCGTGTTGACCGATGAATCGATTAACGATCCTCAAATGGGCGTTGATAGTCAATCTTTCTTGCATCAGTTGCAAGAACGCGGCATGGACGCCAATCCACTATTCGGCGGTAGTGGCGCATCCGACTTAAGTGAATTGGCCGGATATGAAGTGTATGCAACACTTATACCGGAATCGGTTGAGAGTATTGCTATGGAAGGTACCTATGGCGGCACTTTGCTGTCGAACTCCACAGCAAACCTGCTGACTGGAGAAGCATTACTGCTGTCCGTTATGCCCGGCGATGCCAATGGTGATAAAATTGTCGATGTGTCCGACCTTGGAATTATGGCAACGAATTACGGAAGTAATGACGCCGAATGGTCCACTGGAGACTTCAACCATGACGGCATAGTGGATGTCAGCGATCTAGGCATACTAGCGTCAAATTATGGTAAAGTCTCGGCGCAAACGGTGCCCGAACCGTCGACGTTTGCCGGCTTGCTGGGATTGTGTCTGGCGGGATTGTTGTCCTCAGCACGTGGCAGGCGATAAATCTAAATCAAGCAGCATGGCTATTCCATCCACCTCGCTGCTCGAAATGAAACTGATAATACCGGGCCGCCTGCGTGTAAGGAAAAGTATAAAATCATCACCGCCGGTGGTTCAGGCAGATCAAACTTCCCAGACCACAAAGTGATTGATGTTTTATGATGTGTTGTTAACGTTACCCTTTTTTCACCACCGTTTTCTCAACCGGGATTTTGCCCGATTTTACTTCTAATTTTACTTTGCCATCCTTGAACTCGACCGTGCCGTAACCGGTGGCCGTGGCGAGGAAGGCGCGGAAGTCGCCTCCTTTGGAATCGACGTAGAGCGTTTTGTCGACGGCGTCGTAGCGCATGCCCGTCAGGCCTTGCAAGAGGCCGTAGCTCGACAGCGCTCTGGCATACCAGTGGCCACATTCATATTCGTTGAAGGGATTTCGGCGGACGCCGTCGTATCGCTTGCGGGCGGCACGAACGATGTCCAGACCTTCTTCCACACAGCCTAAGAGCATGAGGTGCGAAGCCACCTGATACTCAATGCCCGTCCAGACCTCGTTGCTGTATACGAACGGCAAGAGCGGTCTGTTCCCTCGCGGCCACGTGCACAGCAGCAGGCCGCCGTCGTCGCCCATGGCGAAACTGGGACGTTGCGGGTTGGCGTGCGTGGAGAGGTCGTGCTTGAGGTTATACTTGTGAATGGCCTTCAAGTGACTGCGGACTTTGGCGTCGTCGATAAGCTTTTCGTCGATTCCGCATACAGCGGCCATCCACAGGCCAAGCACGCCGTCGCTGAGACAACCCGTTCCATATTGATACTTGGGTCCCTGTTGGTTGACAATCCGGGCCGTTTCGCGATAGGCCTTACTCTGATCGGCGGGATAGATGGGCTTGAAGTTATAGTCCAAGCCCGTCTTTTGCACGATCTGGATGAAGTACTCGCCATTATAAAGTTCTTCCACCATGCGTTTTTTGCCCTTGGCAAGCAGTTCTTTATATAGCGAGACGTCTTTGCCGAGTTCCTCTCCCATTCTCGCGGCGGCGGCCAAGGCGCCCAGGTAGAAGCTGCCACAGTGGCCGTCGGGTCCGAAGTAGTTGATGTCGTAAGTGTTATGGTGGTCTTCCTCGAGCAAGCCCGTGTGGCGGGGATCCCACTTGCGGATCATGTAGTCGAGGCTGGTTTTGATTTTAGGCCAGTACTCAGCAAGCCAATCGCGATCGCCCGATATCCGCCATTCGCGATAAGCCTTCATGATCCCACCGAGTTGACCGTCGGATGCGTCGAAGGAGATTCCGCCCGGCGAGATGGGCAAATTGGCGCGAAATGCCTGGCGGCCGGATTCGTCTTGCGATTCGTTGTACTCAGTTTGGCGGAGGGTGCGTTCGAGCGAGGGGAAGAGATGGCAGACGGCCTGGGCGTAGTTCCACACGTGGGTGCACGAACCGGCACAGCAACCGTGGCTGTCGCAACAGCCTTCCCAACACCATAGCCGCCCGTCCTGCTGTCGCATTATCGTTGGCGACTTGAGAATTGTCAGGTTGGCGGCCACCGCCTCGACGACTTCCGGCGGCAAGGTGGTATCGTAGAAGGTGTCGCGGAATGTTTCACTGCGTTTTTTCAAGTCATCGTAGTTCTGCACCCAATACTCGGCGACCTGGAAGATACTGTCTAATTTGCCCGCGTACCAGGGCGAATGGGTTTTGGGAATGGGCTTTTTCGTAGCATCGGTAGAACAAGTGCCGTCCGAGGCGCAGCAGGTCTTTTCGACCGGCGGATCGGCCTGCCAGCCTCCGTAGTCTTTGCCGTCGAAAGAATTCAGAACGACCGCGCGGTTTGAATCGGCAACTATCTTGTTGCCGTCTCCGGTTTTAAGCTTTTCTATAGGCTCGTCACTGAGGATGAAATGGTCGGCGAGGATATGTCCCCAAGAGTCGCTTGACTGGTCAAGGATTTGTATGCGGGCCTTTTTACCTTGCAGCTTGTCGAGATCGAAGGTGGCCCACTCGAGATGTTCGGTGTCTTTCCCACAGGCAGTGGCGACGACCTTGCCGTCGACGAGAAGATTAACACAGGTTCTACCGACTTTTCCCCCGCCGCCGACGAGGAAGTGCAGGTTTTTTTTATTGAGCGTAATCTCGGGCGAGGTGAGTGTACCGGTCGGCGCGTCTCCGCCGGGATCGAAGGTGTTTATCAGGCCTTTGCCCAGGAAACCGGAAACCGGTTGCTGCTCTTCGCCGGTACCAAGCGAGGGGGTACCGTCAAAGGCGGGACCACCGGGGGCGGTTCGCCTGCCCTGTTTAAGATTTGTTTCGGGAGTGTACCAACAAGTCAACAACCGAATGGTCTTTTCTTCGCCCGGCTTGAGTTCAAACGGAACCGATAGCGATGCTCCACGGGCATTGCTGGGCACTGGTGGGTTATCGACCATCTTACCATTTTGTACGTTGTCCCAAGTGACGGTCATGGCGTCCCACCAGCCGCCGCGGAACCAGCAATGATCAACGATCGGCTTGTCGCCATCAACAACAATCGCAAAGGCTCCTTTGCGGTCGCGATCTTTGCCCGCTTTTTGATAGAACACAAAACCACCGTCGATAGGCCCGATAGACCCGCTGCCGGGACTGACAAGAAAGTTTTCCGCGTTATATGAGAAAACAGCTTTCTTATTTGTATTGGATGTGTTCTTGAATGTATATTCCAAGGCGCCGACCGGCAGACTGGACGAATCGGGATCGCCAGGCGTAAAAGGACTCCACCCGGTGATTCGAACCGTAAAGGGCACTAGTTTGTCCTCGAGATCGATGGTGGCGAAGGGGAAACGATCCAGAAACTCGGCCTCCCGGAAACGCGGCAGGCCGTGCGTGGTGTGACTCAGCCCGTTGCCGGCACCGGGCATACCGAAATATTTCCAATCGGGAATCGGACCCTCCACCACACGGGCGATGTTGTCTTCTCCGTTTTCTCCCAAAACACACAGCGCCGCGTACATCTTCGGCATATTGGTGAATTCCATCTGGTTGCGAACCGACATGTGCGAGATAGCCCCGTTGCCATCGAGGCAATACATGCCGGCGCCGATGCCGCCGATGGGAAATGACACGCGATCGAGATGCCGACCCGTATATGGACCGTTAAACTCTCTGGTTGGTTTATCGGTGGCAAGTGACATGCTGGAAGAACCCAGGGATATGACGGTGAAGCATAAGGTCAAAAATATGAGAGTGCGGAATTTCATTTTAAGCTCCAATGTGTGGGGATGAAGCGTGAGGAATGGACTGCAACAAACTATCAACCATCGTGGTAACTGATCATAGCAGGCGGATTATTCGATAACAAACCATAGTAGGCGTCAAGAAGTCGATTGATGTGAAAAGATTCACAAAAGTTGCGAATTGTCGCTTTTAGAGTCATGTATGACCAATACTAACCCGAAGCGCAAGCGAGGGGACAAGAGGTGCCGGAATCACAGTATCTTTGCTATCCGGTCGCAGGCGACCGGGCTAACAAGGACCAATTAATCAATAGAACCTAATTTCATCTCGCCCATGCATGTTTAGCGGCTATCTCGACATACTTGGCACAACGGTGCCTCTCTGCTAAAATTATTGTGTCCTGGGCACGAGTGATTCGAGTCCACGATACTCGGAATATTATCCTGTTTGGTCGAACTATATTCTTGATCCATATATAAGGAAGATATCATGTCAACTCCACGAGAACAGCTTACTCGCCGCCATTTTCTGGGCACGTCCAGTGCGATCGCCGGCGGACTTTTATTGTCCGGATCGAATGCCTTTGCCGCTAAGTCCAATGACATGTCAAAATATCCCTCAAACGACCACTTCTGGTACCGGCGCCAGCCGTCGGGAAAGTTCGTCGACACACAACGGGACAACAAGGCCTTCGCTTACGCCGACGGAAAAATTTTCCTTTCCGAGGACAACGGCCACACATGGCCCCATAGCTGCGATTTTGCAGACGCCCGGCATATCGTCTTCAGTTCCATCCTCAAGAACGGCAACATCCTCTTCAGCGCCATGGCCAAGCTGTACTTGAGCACCGATAATCTCAAGACCTACAAGCAAATCACTGTCAAGGATATCGACGGCAGCGATTATGTTCCACATAAACCCAAAAACGCCGAGCGGCCGGGCTGGTATTTCCACAACCTGACGGGCGTGGACACCTTCGACGTCAAGGGCCGCGAGATGCTTGTGTGGGGCAACTACTGCAACGTTATCGACGGCGCTACACCTGTCAATATCTACTACTCGACCGATAGCGGCCAGACCGTGAAAATCGCCTACTCTTTCGGGCAGAATCCGTTCAACCAGGACGACGGCTCGCCGAGCGGCGGCAAAACCGGTACCCCGCTGGGCAATGCCGACAACCCGGTCATTTGCCGCCACGTACACTGCGTTACCTATAACCCAACGGAAGACGCCTTCTATGCCTGTACGGGCGATTTCGATCGCCCCCAGGGACACGAGTGCCATTGGCTAAGGGGCACATACGATTCGGACAATGACAAGTGGGATTGGAAAGTCATCGTCTCCGATGAACCCAATACCCGCTATAAATCATGCGGCATAAACTTCGTCGACGGCAAACTCTACTGGATCAGCGACGCAAACATTAAAAAGCCGTTCGACCGCGGAGTTTTCTGCTGCGATCCGGCCGATCTGCCCAACCGCGAAAAACATACCTGCCTCTACGATCCCGGTGTCGAATCCGGCGCTATGCTTATCCAAGACGGCGTGATGCTGGCAGCCCATTGCTCGCCCGCCTCACCCTTATCGACGGGCATCATCATCTCCACCGATATGGGCAAGACCTGGGCGCAATACGATCTCAAGGAATTCGGTCGACGCTCGCCCTGCCGCATCAACCGCATGAACGGCGATGGCTGGTTCCGCCTCGACCTGCGCGAGCATTGGGTAACACCGTCCGAAATGTTCTTCATCAAGCCGAAGAAGGCGTGAATTTGAAGACATCAACGATCCACAAAAAACTCGCTGACCGGTTCACCGCCGGACCGGGTGCATAGACCTTGGTAGAGTCGGGGATGGATATCGTTTGATATCAGATGAACGGCTCCGTCCGCGGCCATAAAATGAGCGCCCGATGGGTGATAACTGCTGAAATTGTGGAAATAATGCACGGGCGCGTCCTCGGAGTTGGGAGGATATTTAGCTACACCCAATATCCTCGCCGGGGCATGTTCTCCACCGGTCAACATGCCCACCCATGTCGACGGCGCCAGTTTCGACGACCGTTCGCCAACGACGAAGGTATTGCTTGCACCGTCCTGTATATCGCGAAGTCGAATGCCTCTGTTAAGGAAAAATGTTCCGTCGCCGGGGCAATCTCCGGACGGGGTCACAACTTCATGAAAATCATCCACGCCGAAAACCCCCATGTAATTGCTGCGCGCCAATTTGGTGGGCTGATACGATCCGGAGCCGAGATATATTCCACCACCTTGCAGCACGAACGTGTCCGGTCCCGGATCGGAAGGGCAACGCAGTGTGGCTATGGGCAGTTCCCTGGCATCGGCGTTGAACGGGTCGGTGATGGGCAAGTCGAAATGAATCATATCGTCGTGAACGGCCGCTTGCTCAATGAATGGTAAAACGGCAGCGTTCCATCCCCATCCCGGCAGGCCGAACCAGTGCGGCTCGCCCGTACTGGGGTGATACGCGGTCCAGCCGGCGGGGAACTGGCGGTTGCTGTCGTGATATAGATGCAAAGCCACGCCGAGTTGTTTGAGATTGTTGGCGCACGATACGCGGCGCGCGGCGGCACGGGCCGCCTGTACGGCCGGCAATAAAAGCGCTATCAATATGCCGATAATGGCGATAACAACAAGCAACTCGACAAGGGTAAATCCCTTTTGTCGTAAACGCATTGTTAGTGTCCTCCGAAAATCAAAATCATACAAGCCGCAAGCAACTTATCGGCTCGCGCGTTGCGCAATGAACCGTCGAGCAGCTTGGGCAAAAAGAGATCAGATTTCGAAGAATATCGGCGGAGCGCGGCTGTGCCAGGCCGGCGCGGGCTCACCTATGGTCGGGCTGGGTTCGGAAACGACGTAGAAAGGTTCAGCCTTGCCGATAACCGGAGGATTCGTGGTGTGCGCCCGTGTTGAAGATTGTGCTAGAAAGCGGCACACCGCACAGTGTGAGTCTGACGAACCGAACTCAGAGGCGGCAATACGGCGTTTGCCCGCTTCGTCCTTGGAGGATTTTTCCCGCCCAGTCTCGCACCGCGAGATATGGTGATCGTGGTCACAGCCGCAACAATCCACCGCTTGTGACTGTTTTTCGGTAATAGCCGAAGACGTTTCACACGTGTGATGGTTGTGAAACCAATGCATAATGGTACCCGCCCCCAGATAGGAAGCAAGCACCAATATGCTTATGGCTTTTCGTATTATTTCGTTACCGATCACGGCTGGATGCCAATTAGTAAAATGGGGCTGTGACCAACCTATCGGGACTCCCAATTGGGGGTTGGCCACCTGTCCTTATTGTTCACTGTTTTCCGGTTCGTGTCAACAATCATTATTGTTAGAAATTATTGAGACTTCGGTTCGGCAATGCCGTGTCGAATTATTCGCCGGCGAAATAGTGGCTGACTTGCTCGCCACCGTTGGCGGTGCAGATCTGACGGTAGATGAGCTGATCGACTTCATTGTTAACCATCCGTACGGCGCCGTCGCCGATTAGGAACTGGGCGCCACCGGGGTGTGGGCTGCCGAAGCCTTGCTGGTAATCGTAAGGGATTTCATCCTCGGAATTCGGTGAGGTAATGGCTGCACCTACGCATCGGGCGGGACCGTACGTATCGCTGGCTCCGCCTCCGCGGACGTTTCCGACCCAACTGGAATAATACGACTGGGGATTCTGTCCGGCCGGAGTAGTAGGCACGGTCCTCGCGGCACGTTCGCCCACGACCAGGGTGTTGCTGGTGCCGTCGATCATGTCACGGAAGCAAACGCGGCTGTTGTGGTAAAACGTACCGTTTCCCTTAATCGGGTTGCTTGCGGCGAGCAGTGACATCAGCGTGGTTCCGCTCGGATAGGTGTTCCCACTGGGATATCCGCCGTGGACGCCCACATAATTGCTTGTGCCAAGCGTCATCCCGGCGATCGAAGAGGTATCCTTGCCGTTGTCGCTGGGGCAGCGGAATCCGGGAAAGTCGGCTTTTCGGGCAACTTCATTATTAGCGTCGTTGATGGGCAAGTGCTGCTTGAGCGTGTCTTCGGCGAAGGCCGCCTGTTCCATGTGGGGCAAGATATACGCGCCCCAGCCCCAACCGGTCGTGCCGTTCACACCTGAATTACTGATCCATCCGGGCGGCAAACGTCTGACCGAATCGTGATGTATGTGTAGCGAAATTCCAATCTGCTTGAGGTTGTTGGTGCAGTTAATCCTTCTCGCGGCTTCCCGCGCGGCTTGCACGGCCGGTAAAAGCAGGGCAATCAAAATTCCGATGATGGCAATAACAACCAACAATTCCACCAGCGTGAAGCCTTTTTGTCGTTTCAACATTCCTTTAGATCCTCCGAATTAGTTATCTATGCAATGGGGTTCAGAACTAGTCAGCACGCTCAAAAAATCCTTTATTCCTTTCAGTTGCGTGCTCACATCGGTTCAATATCGAAGGGCTTAGGCAACCGCCGCTCAGGATTCACCTCAAGATGAACCATTGACGCCGATCAATTGGGCAGGAACGCCTTGCCGCGAAGTAAACGCGCTCCAAGGGTAAACGCATATCCTTGGATGCCACATATATTGGGACTGACGACCACACGATGGACATCAGCAGGGCAAGCTCTTGAAGAGCTAATTCCGGCAAAGCAAACCGAAACAGTGAATTGCGCCCAGTAGTGAGCGCTGAGAATCGCGACAAAATGCAAGATTATTTACAGTAGCGCAAACCACCTTGCGGAGCCAACGGTATAAACCGCCAACTCGATTTTATCGCGGACCTCGATTGCCTCGTACCTTCTCTGTTCCGTCCCTTGCGGGATGCCCGTGCATTTAATCTATCGGGCCTGTCAGTTCTCGTCAAGCTATTAAGTCTTAATTTCCTGGAACACCAGTGGACTTTCCGACTTGCTCCCTCAAAAATTGCTGAACTATTACGAACAATTCGGGAAGACGTTTGACCAAGGTTGCATCAAGTACAAACGGATTTTCGGACGTCGCGCTATAATTTTCAGAAAATTGCATTACAGGTTCGGGCTGTTTGATACCGCAAGACAGCGGGATGGGGATGTCGATTCGCTGCCATTTGTTTGCGTATGCGAACTTCGATTTATGATCGGAGGGCGTGTACTCGATCGTGCGAATCACAATAATATCCTTCAGAACAAGTACTTCCTTCATAGCCGACGGTCGGCCCGGGCCTAGAGCAGGACAGAGGATGGACTTTGGGCCCCCGCTGGATTGGAACTCCAAGTCCGCATGAAGATGTCCGTGAAAACAAGCCAATACATTGGAGTGTTTAGCCAGCAGTTTTTGCATACGCGGAGCGTCAAGGAATGTTGGCGGGTACACAGGTTCGTGTAAAGCGATAATTGTCGGCTTTTCTTTGTTTTTATCCAGGTCGGCTTTCATCCAGTCCCAGGTCTCTTCGTTGAAAACCGACAGGCCCTCGTGCTTGCCGCCCGAGCCGCGGTCCAGCGAGGTTAGCATAAAGTGCACACCACCATGGTCGAAGCTGTATTGTCGGGGGCCGAACACTTTTTCGAAATCCTGTGGCCAGTTGTCGCCGGGAATAATCGCATAGGGCGTTTTCAGATGCTTTTGCAGAAATGCCTTGAGAAACTCCTGGCGGCGTAGCCCTTTCGATTTACTCGAGTTTGGAATTGCAGCCGCATTGTTGTCGCCGGTTATCAGAACAAAGTCGGGCTTGACCCGCTCGTCGATATAGGCGAATGCCTCGGCAATCATTTTGCTTCGAGTGGCGTCGAGGTGCATGTCACTTAGCCATGCAAAGCGAAACAAGGGCTCCTGTCCGGCTTGTGCCCAATCGGGTGGCTGCGGATAGGTTTTAGGCGAGAATTTTGCCAGAATATTTTCGGCCACCTGTTGACTGATGATTTGCGACCAGTCATCGCCTAGGCAAGGATTGTTCAGCACATACATAGCCATCCAGGTGGCACCGATAATCGAAATCGCAATAATTCTTAATCGCACATGAATCTCCAAACTGCTGATAATCAAGCTTTTGAGAAAAACTAGGATATCCTCGTTCAATCAATGACGGAGCCCCACTCATGATGATAACATCCAAGGCTCCTAAATCGAAGCAACCCTAGTTTGTGCTCAAGCAGAAACTGCTCATCTACGGCTTGTCGGCATGGCGTCTTGCACACTCCCGCTCTGCTTTGATATACTACAGTCCTGCTTGTGGTCGTAATGTTTCACGCCGCCGGCAGCCAGCGCGGAAGTTTAACGTTTTTTACCACCACCCTAGCGATTATGCATGACCGGATCGACATGATTTTGTCGAATCCGGATGCGTTAATCGCTGCCATTCGCGCGGGCTTTGCCAAGGAGAAGTCAGTCATGAGCAGGAATCTTAGCCTTTTTGCAGCCACATTTCTTGCGGTGTCTATTGTACCCATTGTGGGGTCGCTCAATTCAAGTATTCTGGCGGCTCCAGCACCCGACAAGTCGGTCGAACAAAAGGTCGATGGCATGAATGCCCCCGCGGCCGCTATTGCCAAGTGGCGACAGCTCAAGTTCGGCTTGTTTATTCATTGGGGACCAGTGAGTCTCAAGGGCACGGAGATCGGCTGGTCGCGGGGCGGCGAGCGGCGCGGCCGCAAGGACCGCGGTCACCAGGTACCCGTCGAAGTCTACGATAATCTCTACAAGGAGTTCAATCCCGTCAAATTCGGTCCGGACGAGTGGGTTGCTATTGCCAAGGCGGCCGGAATGAAGTACCTGGTCTTCACCACCAAACACCACGACGGATTCGTATGTTTCGACAGCAAGCTGACCGACTATAAGATAACCAGTCCCGAATCACCCTACGGCAAAGACATCGTGAAAATGCTCTCCGATGCGTGCCACCGGGGCGGCATCGAGTGGGGCGTATACTATTCGCCACCCGATTGGCATCATCCAGATTATCGAACAGAGAACCACGGTAAATACATTAAATACATGCACGAGCAGTTGCGCGAGCTATTAAGCAATTACGGAAAAGTGAGCATGATCTTTTTCGACGGGCTGGGAGGCACTGCCAAGGACTGGGACGCCAAGACGCTCATCCCCATGTGTCGCCGCATGCAACCCGACGTGATCATAAACAACCGTTGCGGCATGCCGGCCGACAACGATACGCCGGAACAGCGGATCGGCAAAATGCAAACCGACCGCCCCTGGGAGACCTGCATGACCATCTGCCGCCAGTGGGCCTGGAAACCGGGCGACAATATGAAGTCGAAAAAAGAATGTATCCAGACGCTGGTTCGTGTGGTAGGGGGAGATGGAAACCTGCTTTTCAACGTGGGGCCAATGCCCGACGGTCGCATCGAGCCTCGCCAGGTCGAGCGACTCAAGGAAATGGGGCAATGGCTGAAGCAATACGGCCAGACAATTTACGAAACCCGCGGCGGCCCGTTCCGAACGACCAACAAGTTCGCCTCGACTTATCGCGGCAAAACGGTATTTCTTCATATCCTGGACGACAGTCAGGATCTTGTGGAGTTGCCACCCATCGACGCCAAGATACTTTCACATAAAGTGCTCGCCGGTGCCAAGGCGACCATAAAGCAAACGCCCAATAGCATCGAAATCGAAATGGCCCCGAATGGTCGCAATCCGATCGACAACATCATAGTCCTGGAACTGGATAAACCGGCTGCTGAAGTCAAACTCGGCAAGTTGCCCAACGACTCGCTGGCAGTTGGCAAAAAAGCGACGGCTTCTAATGTCTTCCTTGGGCAGACCAACCACTACGGACCCGACAAAGCCCTTGACGACGATTCCGATACTCGTTGGGCCACCGACGCCGGCACTAAATCGGCATGGCTCGAAGTCGATCTAGGGCAGCCGCAGACCATCGGCCGTGCCCGCATCGATGAGGCTTATGAGTTCCGCGTGCGTAAGTACGAGATCCAGGCCGAGATGGACGGAAGCTGGAAAACTGTTGCAACGGGAACGACTATCGGAAGCGGTTGCACGGTCAAATTCAAACCGGTAAAGGCCCGGAAAATTCGACTTAACATTCTTGAAGCTACGGAAGGCCCCACGATTTATGAGTTCGCGTTGCTCGCGCCGTAGAACCTCGAACAGGTCGTTGATGGTATTTCCGGCAGGTTGAATCTTACGCGGAACCGGATGAATTATCTCCATTTTCAATCGATTCCGCGCTTCGCCGCGTGTTTCCCTTCGGGAAAATTTTCTTAAGAATGCTCATTCGGGTGATTTAGACGAAACTTGTCCCATTTTGGAGGCGGGCGTATAATTCTTATAGCAATAGTCGTCCATTGGGAATCGGAACGATGAAGACATTTGTTTATATCATGATGTCCGTCGTGTTCGCGCTGACAAGCGTGCCGCATGTGTTTTGCGCTTGCGGTTGCTCCAGCATATTTCCCGATAAAAAAGCGGTATGCCACACCGAGCAGCGTTGTCCCCATTGTCCCGCGGACAATTCCGATCAAACACCAAATCGCCCAAAACCATGTAAGTGTACACAATGCAAACTGGTTCCGGCCGTTGTGAACGCTCCCACCGTGGCTGTCTCTGTAATGGCAGAAGCAACTAGTCTGCAAATCGATTCGGATACCACGCGTGTCCAGTCGGTTATGCACCCCGTGCCCGAATTCCGTGGGACCGGGCCACCGGGGCATTCGTCGCATCCTTCTAGCGCTATCCCGATTCTTTTAGGACATCTTTTGCGCTAATTCTCCCCGCCGCCGGATCTCTACCCCGGCAGATATTCATCGTAGCGGTTGTTTGCCGGACTCGCGCGACAACAGCACGCCCGTGCTCCTTGCCGGTCGGCAACCACTCGTTATGCCTATGTATAACACATTATTCTTTCGCGCATACAAGGTGAAGTAATGAGAAAAAAAATGAGATTCAACGTTCGAAAAATTGCCTTATTCACCGGACTGGGGCTGTTGATACTGCTAGTCGGCGGATCTCTTGGATATCTTATAGCAGGATCCGCAGACACGGGTTCCGCAGTAAATAGCTCGACGGACAATGCCGCTAGCATATGGACCTGCTCGATGCATCCACAGATCAAGTTGCCCAAGCCTGGCAAGTGTCCGATCTGTTTCATGGACCTTATACCACTGAAGGCCGGCAGCGAGGACAATGCCGCCCCACGGCAATTGACGCTCACGCCGCGAGCAGTGGGTCTGGCCGAGATCCAAACCACGCCGGTTCGGCGTGAATATGCCACGCGCGAATTACGGCTGGTGGGCAAGGTAGCATACGACGAAACTCGCGTGGCCGATATCACGGCCTGGGTGGGCGGGCGTTTGCAGCGGCTTTTCGTCGACTACACGGGTATATCGGTTCGCAAGGGCGACCATCTTGTTTCTCTCTACAGCCCCGACTTGATCGTGGCACAAAAGGAACTCCTGCAGAACGTGAAGTCGAACGGTGACTCCGACAATCGCGACCGCCAATTGACCGCCTCGATGCTCGAAAGCAGTCGTGAGAAGCTGCGTCTGCTGGGCGTCATGCCCGAACAGATCGATGAAATCGTGAAACGTGGTACTCCGAGCGACTATCTGACGATCTACTCGCCCATCGGCGGCATTGTGATCGAGAAACTGGCCAACGAAGGCGCCTATGTCAAAACCGGTACAAAGATCTACACCATCGCCGACTTGACCACTGTTTGGGTAAACCTCGACGCTTATGAGTCCGATTTGCCATGGTTGCGCTACGGCCAGCAGGTCGAGTTTACAACAGAGAGCTTCCCGGGCGAGATTTTCAAAGGCCGAATCGCCTTTATCGAACCCATTCTCGACAACAAGACTCGCTCCGTGAAAGTGAGGGTGAACGTGCCCAATCCCGACGGCAAGCTCAAGCCGGGTATGTTCGTCCGTGCGGTGGTGAGAAGTCGGCTTGCCGCGGGAGGCATAGTTTTCGACACATCGCTAATCGGAAAGTGGATATCGCCCATGCATCCCGAGATCGTCAAGGATGCTCCCGGCAAGTGCGACATCTG
The DNA here is from genome assembly GCA_016934075.1 of Pirellulales bacterium. Lineage (GTDB taxonomy): Bacteria > Planctomycetota > Planctomycetia > Pirellulales > Thermoguttaceae > JAFGTN01. The sequence continues at coordinate 7,966 of JAFGTN010000805.1, read as the reverse complement.
TGGTATGGACCTGGTGCCCGCCGAAAAGCTTGGCTATCCGGTGCCCAAAAAGATACCTTTACCACCACTTGTGATTCCGGCATCGGCACCACTCATAACTGGCAAACGGGCGGTTGTGTACGTTCGCCTGCCTAATACAGATAAACCGACATTCGAAGGCCGCGAGGTGCTTTTGGGAGAAAGGGCGGGCGACAAGTACATAGTGCGCAAGGGTCTTAAGGAAGGCGAACTTGTAGTAACCAAAGGCAACTTCAAACTCGATAGTTCGCTACAAATCCAGGCCCGCCCGAGCATGATGAATCCCGGTGATACCATGTCGGCGGATGGTAAAAAGACCGGCGCTTCGCCAGGCGAGAAAGAAAAACTCGACGTGTCCGACGAATTCCGCCGCCAGTTAGACGCCTTGTATAAGATATATTTAAAATTGCAAATCGCTTTGTCAGACGACAGGATAGAGGATGCCAACGCTGCCTTTGCCGAATTGCCCGCGGCGTTCAAGTCGCCTAATGCCGCTCTACTTGAAGGCCGCGCGCTAGATGCCTGGTTGGCGGCGCAAGCAAAGCTTCAAGGAGCTTTCGAAGGCAATTCGAACAAAATCGGCGCAGAAGAACTCCGCAAGCGATTTGAGGGGATTGCCGGCGCTATGCTCGACGTGACCGACAGCTTCGGCCACACGCAAGATGTGACACTATACCGGGCATTCTGTCCCATGGCGTTCAAAAACAAGGGTGCCGCATGGCTGCAATCCGGTAAGACGATCGCCAACCCTTACTTTGGCCACAAAATGCTCCGCTGCGGCGAAATTCAGCAAGAGTTCCAACCGGTCGTAGCGCATCAGCCTACTCAATCTGGCACGTCTGTCGAAATCAAACCGAAGGACGCGACTGAAGAGGAGACTAGACCGTGAGCGCCAACAATAACCACCAGGATAACGATAACCACAACGTCATCGATGCTGTCATTCGCTTCTGCCTGGAGAACAAGCTGATCGTGGCGTTGGTGATACTGGTCATAATCGGCTGGGCGGTAATGGTTATGCCCTTCGACTACGACCTCGGTATGATCCCGCGCGATCCGGTGCCGGTCGACGCCATTCCCGACATCGGCGAAAACCAGCAGATAGTTTTCACTGAGTGGATGGGCCGTTCTCCACAAGATGTAGAGGACCAAATCACCTACCCGCTGACAGTGAACCTATTGGGCGTGCCGGGCGTGAAGGACATCCGTAGCTATTCGTATCTGGGATTCTCCAGCATCTACGTGGTCTTCAAGGAAAACGTCGATTTCTACTGGGCTCGCTCGCGTATCCTGGAACGGCTCAGCGTGGCCCAAAAGGAACTGCCCGAAGGCGTGACCCCAGTCCTTGGACCAGATGCCACGGCCCTAGGCCAAATATTCTGGTACACGCTCGAAGGCCTCGATCCGGAAACGGGAGAACCGGTGGGTGGGTGGGATTTGGACGAGTTGCGAACCATCCAGGACTGGTACGTCCGCTATCCACTGCAAGCCGCCGACGGCATCAGCGAGGTTGCCTCGGTGGGCGGTTTCGTCCGCGAATACCAGATCGACGTCGACCCCGACGCCATGCGGGCATACAACGTCACGTTGCACGACATCTATAACGCGGTGCGGAAGTCGAACGTCGATGTGGGCGCCAGAACGATCGAAATCAACCGCGTAGAGTACATGATTCGTGGCCTGGGATTCATCCGCAATGTGGCCGATCTGGAAAACACGGTCATCAAGTCCAACGAGAACGTACCCGTCTACATCCGCAACGTGGCCCATGTATCGACGGGTCCGGCCCTGCGGCGCGGTGCATTGGACAATGGCGGGGCCGAGGCCGTGGGCGGCGTGGTTGTCGTTCGCTATGGCGAAAATCCACTTGCGGCAATAAAAAACGTCAAACAAAAGATCGACGAACTTGCACCGGGCTTGCCTAAAAAGACTTTGCCCGACGGGCGGGTTTCGCAAGTAACGATCGTCCCCTTCTACGACCGCACCGAGTTGATCAACGAAACTCTGGGCACCCTGCAGCACGCATTGACCGAAGAAATTCTGGTCACGATCATCGTCGTCTTGGCCATGGTCATGCACCTGCGTAGCTCAGTGCTGATCTCGGCGCTCTTGCCGTTGGCTGTGATGATGGCCTTTATCGCCATGAAGGTTTTCGGCGTAGATTCGAACATCATGTCCCTCTCGGGTATTGCCATCGCCATCGGCACCATGGTCGACATGGGCATTATACTATGCGAAAACATTCTTAAACATCTAGACGAAGCCAAACCGGAAGAGAGCCGGCTGGAGGTGATTTTCAAGGCGGCTGTAGAGGTGGGCCGACCGGTACTGACGGCCATTCTAACCACCGTGATCAGCTTCCTTCCGGTGTTCGTCATGGTAGGCCCCGAGGGTAAACTTTTCAAACCGCTTGCCTTTACGAAAACTTTCGCCTTGCTGGCCTCGGTGATTGTGGCGTTAACCTTGATCCCACCCATCGCCCATATTCTCTTCACCGTTCGGCTCGACCGCCGCTGGGTACGCCTCTTCCTCTCCGCCGTGTTGTTTGCCTCCGGAATTACGATCGCCTTGTGGGCAGGTACGGTACTGATCGGTGCCGCCATGGTCATCTGGGCCGTTTATCTGGCCGTGCGCGACTACATTCCGCCGCGCTATGCGGCTTGGGCGCCGGGCATGGCAAACATTGCGGCTTTGCTACTGGTGCTGATCGTTCTTACTGGACACTGGATGCCGCTGGGACCGGAGAAAGGCACGATTCGCAATCTGATCTTCGTCGGCACAACGATTGGCAGCTTGTTGGGATTTTTTCTTCTATTCATGCGATTCTACCAGCCACTCTTGCGGTTTTTCCTGGCCCACAAGGTCATTTTCTACGCGATGCCGATAGTTAGCGTAATACTCGGCTTGAACATCTGGTTGGGATTCGATCGTGTGTTTGGTTTCGTTCCCCGCACGGCCTCGGCAGTTGGAATCTCCCAGGATTTCATCCGGGGCAATCCACTTTGGGTTTGGGTACACCACGAGTTTCCCGGACTCGGCAAGGAGTTCATGCCCGACTTGGATGAAGGCTCCTATTTGCTGATGCCGACCACAATGCCACACGCTTCGATAGGCGAAGCCATGGACATACTATCCAAGCAGGACATGGCCATCGCTGCCTTGCCCGAGGTGGAAACGGCCGTGGGCAAAATCGGCCGAGTCGAGAGCCCTTTGGATCCCGCGCCCATTTCCATGGTCGAAACAATAATCAACTATCGCGACGAATATCTCACCGACGCAAACGGTCGTCGGCTCACGTTCGCCTTCGATCCTGATGAGAATGACTATTTCCGCAACGAAGACGGACAACCCGTCCTCGCTCCAGACGGCAAGCCGTACATAGTGCGCGGAAAATTCCGGCGCGACAAAGACGGGAAATTGATCTCGGATTCAAAGGGCATGGTTTTCCGCATCTGGCGGCCCGCGCTTGAGCCGCAACTGAATTCCGGCCGAGAAGCGTGGCCCGGCGTTAACGAACCCGACGATATATGGGATCTGATCGTCGATGCCGCCGATGTGCCCGGCACCACCTCGGCCCCCAAGCTACAGCCCATCGCCGCGCGTATTGTGATGTTGCAGACGGGCGTCCGCGCGCCTATGGCTGTGCGCATTCTTGGCAACAAGCTCGAGGAGATCGAGCAGGTGGGTTTTGCGGTCGAAAAACTCCTCAAAGAAGTACCAGGCGTGGAACCGGCGGCCGTGGTGGCCGACCGAATCGTGGGCAAGCCCTATCTGGAAATAAATATCGACCGGCAAGCTATCGCCCGTTACGGTGTGAATATACGCGACGTGCAAGACGTGATCGAGACGGCTATTGGTGGTCGCAAAATCACTACCACCGTCGAAGGTCGCGAGCGATACCCTGTCCGCGTGCGTTATCAGCGCGAATTGCGCGATACGATCGAGTCGCTGGGCAAAATACTTGTGGCCGCTTCAGACACAAGCGTTTCAAGCAAGACACAAGTGCCTCTTCAGGAACTTGCAGAGATCCGTTACATCCGCGGCCCCCAGGTCATCAAGGCGGAAGATACCCGACTGGTCGGTTATGTGATTTTCGACAAGAAACCGGGCTATGCCGAGGTCGACGTGGTGGAACAGGCGCGGGATTATCTCGACCAAAAAATCGCCGGCGGAGAATTGGTCCTGCCACCTGGAACCGGCAAGCCAACGTTCATTGGCAGCTACGAGAACCAGGTTCGCTCGGCCAAGACCCTGGCCGTGGTCGTTCCCTTGGCATTGCTGCTGATATTCATCATTCTGTACCTGCAATTTCGCTCGGTGTCAACAACCGTCTTGATTTTCTTCGGGGTATTTATCGCCTGCTCGGGCGGTTTCATCATGTTGTGGTTATATTCTACCGACTGGTTTCTGGGTTTTTCGGTTTTCGGCGTGGATATGCGAAAACTTTTCCAAGTGCGTCCCTACAACCTCAGCGTGGCTGTGTGGGTGGGCTTCATCGCCTTGCTGGGAATCGCCACCGATGACGGTGTTATAGTGGGCTCGTACCTCAACCAGTCGTTCATACTTCGTCGGCCAAAAAACAAAACGGAAATTCGCGAGGCCACCGTCATGGCCGGTATGCGCAGAATCAGACCCTGTTTGATGACCACGGCCACCACAATTCTTGCATTGATTCCAGTCCTCACCAGCACCGGCCGTGGCGCCGATGTGATGGTGCCCATGGCAATTCCGTCGTTCGGCGGTATGTGCATCGAACTGATGACGCTGTTTTTTGTGCCCGTAACCTATAGCCTTATCGAGGAGATCAAAATCAAAGTCCGTAGCAAAACGGACAAAATATAAAAATACAGATATTCCGTTTCAGTTTTTTGATGATATTTCATAGGAGAAAAATCATGTTACGCATTCCCGTAGTACTATCGATGCTGGCCGTTGGTGCGTTTACCGTTAGCCTGACCGGATGTGGTAATCAAGGCGCCAAGCCCGGCGTAAAACCCGCCGAGCAGGAATCGCCGAAAAAAAAGCAAGCTGATCATGCCCATAGCGGTCATAGTCACGTCGGTGACAATCAAGCTCCTACAGAAGAGAACAGCGAGATCGCAAAGTCACTCGCCAAGCTCTCACCGGCCGACCGCGCGGCTGCCGAGAAACAAAAAATCTGCCCCGTTAGCGAAGGGCTACTTGGTGCGATGGGTACTCCCGTCAAAGTCACCGTCAAGGGCCATGAGGTGTTCCTGTGCTGTCAGGGCTGTGAGCCTGCTATCAAAAAAGATCCCGACAAGTATCTGGCAAAACTTAAGTAGAATTCACACCCTGGTGCACAGGAAAGTATTTGCTCTGGTTTTCAACTCATACATTGAACGCAAGTCCTCTTTCGGTTTATGCCGATGATCTGGATAAGGCGGAATATACGAGTTGTCGTGGCAGGTACGCGCGAAGCGAGGGAGGACTGGGTGATACGCCCACTGGGAATAGGTCTAGTGTTGATTGCGATCTGCTTGTCATTATTCGGCTGTTCCACGGTCAAGCCGTTGGCAAACGCACGAGAAAATACGGCAACAGTATCCGCACCGACCTGTGCAAGTTCCGATCAGCTACCCTCTCCTCTGCCACCGGTAGAGCAACCTCAGTCGTCCGGCATCGAGCAGGTTGCCTATATTGCGCAGCCGGAAGAGATACCCCATCCAGAAGACTCTTCTGGGCCGGTGCGTGTCGAGGCCTTGGTGCAATATGCCATGGCCAATAACCCTCGGATCCGCGTAGCCCGCCATCAGGCTGGGGCATTGGCAGCACAAGTTCCGCAGGCGGTTTCATTGCCCGATCCCACGCTTGTGACAACAGTCTTCACCGAAGAGATCCAGACGGCCGCCGGTCCACAGGAAATCGCCCTTAGCCTTTCACAAAAACTTCCCTGGTTCGGCAAACGTTCATTACGCGGCCAGGTAGCTCATCAACAAGCTCGGGCAGCCTGTGCCCAGGTGGTGACCGAGGAGTTGAAGGTCATCGAGCAAGTGAAACGAGCCTATTTTGATCTGTATTTCATACAAAACGCCATCGATGAAACCCGCCGTCTTCAACCACGCCTTGAGGACATTGTTGAAATCGCCCGAGCCAAATATGAAACACACACGCCCGGCGCAAGCATGGAAAATGTATTGCAAGCTCGCATCGAACTGGCAAAACTCAAGACAATGCTGATCCGGCTGGAACAGCTTAAGGTGGAAACACAAGCACGATTGTCTGGTGTTTTGCACCTGCCGCCTGACACTCCATTTGTTGCCGTCGCGAAAATCGAGCACGCAAGAGTGATGGAAACGGCAAAAATACTCGTGGATCTAGCTGAATCATGCCAACCACAACTCGAAGCGGCCCGGCACCAGGTAGCTCGAGATTGCTATTCTATTGCGCTTGCCCGCAAGGATTACTGGCCCGATGTCACCGTAGGTTTCAACTGGTACGAGATAGGTCCGCAGGGCCTCAGTCCGGTAGCCGATGGTCGCGATGCGACATCTTTGGGAATCGGATTGAATATGCCCATCTATCGCCGACGACTAGATGCGGCCGTCCGCCAGGCGCGCCACAACACCTCGGCAAGTCGCTATCAGTATGCGGCGACACGCGACAGCATCAACACCGAGATCCAGTCGCTATACGCACAATTTCAGCAACAGCAACAAATACTGGCCATACTCGATGATGAGATTCTTCCCCAGTCGAAACAAACACTGGAACTGGCGCTGGAATCCTACCGCACGGGCCGCCAGGACTTTCAGCAACTGATCGACATCTACCGCAGGCTGCTGGAATTCCGTATCGAATACCATCGTCGCGCGGCCACGCGGGAACAAGCGATCGCTTCTTTGGAAAGGGCCGTCGGTTGTGCCGTGACGGCCGGCCCGGAAATGTAGAACAGCCGCCCACATGGAGTAGATAATAATGAACAACACTCTATGCCTCCTTGGCGGAATTACCCTATTGATCTGTGGCTGCGGTGATGCCGAAATCAGCCATGTTATGGGCAAGGTGACTTACAACGGCCAGCCGGTTACGGCCGGTTTGGTTTCCTTCGAACCTGTCGAAGGTGGTTCTTTACCATACGGAATATCGATTCACGACGGCCGCTATACTTCCTCATCTGGTTCCCGTATCAAACCCGGAAAATACATCGTCCGCATTACCGCCCCGGACCTTTCCCGTTCTAATCTCGATGCAAATGCAGGCCCGAACGACCCGGTCCCGCCAACCGTTCCCCTGGTACCGGCAAGCTGGAACGTGCAAAGCAAGCTCAGCTTGGATCTGAGGCCTGGGATAAACGAGATTAACTTTAGTGGCGAAAAGATGACGCCGCCAAAAGTTGAAAGATTGGATCCACAGTAGCTGTAGGGTGCGTCCGCGACGCACCGGCCATCGAGCAAAGCGGTAGCCGAATTCAAAAGAAACCGTAGGGTGGCACTGGCTGCTTGTCAGCCAGTGTTGAGATCAATTGCCCATCACTGGCTGACAAGCAGCCAGTGCCACCCATTACACAACTGTCCTGCTACAGCGAAAGCACGTACTCGACCAGATCGTTGATCTGTTGGTCGGTCAGTTTCTTCATATCGACCTTTTTGTCGCCCGTGCCCAGGCCGTGACCGTGGTTGCCCTTTGTGAGCAGTTCCTTGATCGTCAGGTAGTGGCCGTCGTGCATGTAGGGCGCCGTCCGCCAGCACTCAATCAGAGTAGGCGTGTCGAAAGCTAGGTGTCGGTCGAACTGCCCCTTGCTGCCGACGTTGTGCATATTCATGTCGGTGTAGAGCGGGGCCGGATGACAATGCGAACATCCGGTGGCGTCGCTTTCGAAAAGCTTCTTGCCCCGCTCGGCCGCCGGGCTGAGCTTGCCGCCGACCAGGTAGGGACTGGGGATCGGCTTGAGGGCTTTAAGGTAAGCGTCGATCGCTTGCGCGTCTTC
>JAFGTN010000804.1 GCA_016934075.1 Pirellulales bacterium | reverse complement strand
CAGCAGCGTCTTCAGCCGACGTATACCTTCTGAGAATGACCGTAACCTCTGCCTGATCTTTAAGCTTCAGATTCGCCGCAGCCTCTATGTATTTGCGCCCCTGCTTATCTGTCTCTGGTTTGGAGGGATTCCGCTTCGGCTGGGGTTTTACTTGAGCACCATACAACTTTGGCCAAGTGATCGCTGCGGTATGGTCAATGGTGGCCGTTCCCCAAACATGATCTGAGCCGGCATATACGTTGGCGGTTACCGTGACTAGAAACAAGAATAAAAAAAGCCTGAGAATACGCATGGAGTCAACCTCCTTTTCCCTGAAAACGTTAGTCTACCGTTTTTTCGAGAATCAATAGGCCGCTCTGCCGACCGCCGAAAAGTATCGTAAGTTCTGACTTAGGTGACACTTAAAAAGAAGGGTGGCTGATGGGATTCGAACCCACGACTTCTGGATCCACAATCCAGTGCTCTAACCAGCTGAGCTACAGCCACCGTAATCCATCCAGAGTAACAAATATTTTACGAGGGACAAGCCCCTCCTCCTGAGTTACCCAGTCTGCCAAACTGCATCAGTAGAAGTTACTTCCAGAACAGAGACGTGGCGTATAAGAATAATTACCCAAAAGCGGGAAATTACTGCTCATTTTGAAGTTCGGAAGCGGTATTACTGGTGGTTTTCCGACCTTGGGACGACGAATCGGTCGAAACGTCCGTCGCCTCCTGCCCCTTATTCTGCGGAGTCTCTTCATCGTCGACCATTATTTTTGCTAAGCATTCGGCGTCGACATTTGTGGCCAGAACCTTCCCAGACATAACGGCAAATTGGAACCCCCAGAACAGGGCAACCATAAACGCCGCCATGCCGGCATGGAAAATCAGCCCTCGCTCGCCCGACAGCCACCAAATGCTCATCAAAATTGCTCCGGAAATCAATCCGATTCCGGTTACCAACAGTTTACTGCGTGCGGCGTGGCGGTATTGACGTTTAGCGTGTCGATTGATGGCCGTATGAGCTGATACGTTGGCCAACTCACGCATGGACGAGAGGCTCATTTCGCGTTCGGGCGCTACGCCCCGCGGCATGATTTTTTCGAGTTTATCCGTTTTTGCCGTTTCAGCGTAATCAATCTTTTGAGCAGGCTGGAATTCATTGGATTGCACTTTTTTGTTTTCCGATGCGCCCGTTCGTGACGTGCCGCCGGAATGCCGGACCGGGGTGGATGCGGAAACCGCCGTCGAACCGGAGGGCGAGGAAACATTGCGAACTCTGTCCATCAAACGGGCCATGTATGAGTCCAGCGACTCTTCTCCATCGTCCTCGGTATCTTCGACGGGCTTGGAACTCCTTACCTGTTCAGGTCTAGGCGCTACATCCATCTGCTCTTGTTTTTCCGGCTGGATCGGGTCGTCATCCACGAGATTTACGCCCATCCGCTCCAGGGTATCGCCGAGGCTCACCGGGGCTTCGATGGATACTTCTGTTGAACCGGAAGACTCTTCCGGAGTATCCATGGATAATTCTTCCGGGCATAAAGAAATTTCCGCATCTTCGCATTCACTTGCGGATCGGGCTTCGTCGAGTTCCATGCACCGGTCCATCAAACTCGCTTCGCGCCGGTCGATGTCTGCGGATTGCTCGTTTAGACGCCGTTCGGTCTCATTCCGTTCGACTTCCCACTCCTCGCGCTGCCGCTGGAGCGTTTCTTGCTGCTGTTTCAGTTCGGAAGTCCTCGACTCGATCTCTTCAGTAGCCTGTCGCAGCCGCTGCTGCTCGGACTCACGCGCGTTTTCCCATTGTTCAACTTGACGCTCGAAATCCGCTCGCTGTGATTCCAATTCCCGCCGTCCTTGCTCTAAATGTCCTATTTCTTCGGATGACAGTGCCTCATTCTTACCGCGCTCGGCTTCCCGGTCCTCGCATTCTTTGCGCAGCGACTCGGTTTCGGCATGAAACCGCTCACGATCCTGCCGTAGCGCTTCCTTCTCGGAATCGAGACATTCGCGATCCTGACGCAACGATTTGATTTCTGCCTTGAACTGCTCTTGGTCCCGTCTGAACGCTTCCATTTCAGATTCAAATCGTTCTCGATCCTGTCGCAGGGACTCTGCTTCGGCATTAAGTCGTTCGCGCTCCTGAGTATCCTGTTCAAGTTGCCACGGCTCGAGTTGTCGATGGGACTCTTCTTCGGCCTCTACAGGCGGCATGCTCGTATTGAGTACTTCGAACTCAATGGGTCCGATTGAAAGACGATCACCGAAGTTCAAATTAGCATCCGTAAACGAGCGACCATTTATCCGTGTGTCGGAATTCCAACAACGAATCACGGTCGAATCGACTCCACGCACTATCAGACAGTGAACCGGCTGCACACCTCGGGCGTTGAGTCTTAAAGTGCAGTTACGCGCGGAACCGATTGTACATTTTCGAGAACGAAGCCTCACGATCTGTCCCTGGCGGGCAGGGCTGCAGATTCGCAGAACCAATTCACCGGTCGAGATGTCATTCGAGGCATCTGGGGTTTGAATGTCATGCTCAAGTGTCGCTGTCTCGGTCGCTTGAACCATTTTTAACTCACTCAGTTCAAATAGGACAAAGTGCTTTCGATTGGGCAAAGATTTATCGCTGCCCTGCAAAGTAATTACGGCATCCGAAGAAGGACCCTAAGTCCCCTAGTAGATTTAGCTTACGTTTCAGCAAGGGTCAAAAGACCGATAGTCTCAAGAGAGGATCAGCCACGGTTCAAAAAAACGGCTGTATATCTGTGCCGGTTTTGTCGATTATCCGTTACCAGGCTTCATTTGACAGAAAAATCCCTTAGCGTGGACTTACTGTATAGAATATGGCACGATCCCGTGATATCGCACCATTTGCGTCATGAAGCCCATAGAAGTTTCGCCTAAATACACAAGTTTATAGGAATGCAATCTTTAACACAAAGAGGGGTATTTCGGGCGGTTTTTTCGAACCGTCTTGGGCCTCGTGCGTATTGATTGGTGGTTATTGTCATTGTGAGCTGTCAAAAATAAAAACCTCACAATTTATTAGTCAAATTAGCTGGATACAAGGGGGTTCGTTAGAGGCTTAACTGAAGGGGGGCATTCCTTCAGACTGGCCCGGATCGGACACCGAGGTGTAGGTATCATGTCCCGCAAAGAAGCCATCCTGAATCTCCGTCAGGTACTCGTTCAGCGTCGTGACGCCCTGCGTCGTGTATTGGCCGGCGACCTGAGTTCGTTGAAGGAATTGAAAGGGCAAGCCGCCGGCGACGTCGTCGATGCCGCATTGGACACTGTGCAAGACGAAATCAGTTCGCAGTTGGCAGAAGTCGAAAGCCGCGAACTGGCGTTGACCGAAAACGCCCTGGAAAGAATGCGCGAAGGCCAGTACGGTATTTGTGAAATGTGCAATGAGCCCATACCAATGGCTCGGCTCACGGCTCTGCCTTATGCGACTTCATGTATCAATTGTCAACGTTTAGCCGAGCAAGAAGGTATCGATACTCGTACCAATGCCGACTGGAGCCGATTGCTCGACCACGGCTCATCGGACCATGACGCCACGATAAACGATATCGAACTGGACGTCTCCTGACGCTGTAAGCGGATAGAACTGGTCAACCATTACTAAACTCCGCGTAATTAGTAAGGCATGTACCTCCCGAGGGAACCCGCTTTCTGATAAAGTATGAAAAATACACGCCCCGTAATGTTCGACCGTTTTTTGGCCGTTCCCAAAACCGACAGCATTTCTTCTTTTCCGCTTGTGTTTCTGACGGGCTGCATTCTTCTGCTCAGTACGGTATCCGCCGCATGGGGCCAGTCTGCGCCTACCCACCCCGCTATTCTCACCAGTTCCGAGATCGTTGGACCGGCCCAATCGGATAAACAGCGCGCGGAACTCTACAAAACTCTCGCCAAGCAAACCCAGTGGATGCAACGTCAATCCGAGGTGCTTAGAACCGTGGCCAAACTGGTCGGTCCATCGGTCGTTCATATTGTCGCCGATCTCGACGATAAAAAGAAAGGGCAGATCGAAGAGGCCGGTTCCGGCGTGATCGTCAAACGCAACGACCGATACTATGTGCTCACAAACCGCCATGTCATACGCGACGCGGCTCCACCAGATGTCCGCATCAAGTTATGCGACCGTCGCTGGATAAAGGCGGAAAACATATTGATAGACAAAGCCACGGATGTTGCGGTTATAAGCGTCGACGCGCCCAACCTGATCGAGGCCAATATCGGCGACAGCGACCGCATGCAGACCGGCGACTTCGTACTGGCCATGGGCAGCCCCTTTGGGCTTAGCCACTCGGTAACCTTCGGCATTGTCAGCGCGCGGAACCGACGCAATCTGCAACTGGGCGATCCCGACGTCGAGTTCCAGGATTTCCTGCAAACCGACGCCGCCATCCATCCCGGCAACAGCGGCGGACCGCTGGTTAATCTCCGCGGCGAGGTGATCGGTATCAATACGGCCATCGCCAGCCACACAGGCCGCAACGAAGGCGTGGGCTTCGCCATCCCCAGCAATATGTTGATGAAAATCGCGAGGCAACTTATCGACAAGGGTGAGGTGGAACGAGCTTTTCTGGGCGTCAAAATCGACTCCAGCTTCGGCCCGGCTATGGCCGCCGAAGTCGGACTACCCCGCCCCATCGGCGCCCGCATCACCAGCGTAAACGCCGGCTCGCCCGCAGAAGCCGCCGGGCTGCGCGTCAACGATGTAATCTTGAAGTTCCAGAATACACCCGTCGACGATTGCTCGCACCTGGTCAATATGATCGGCGTCACCCCGGTCGATACGCCGGCCGAGTTGGTCATTTTCCGCGACCACGAACAGATCGTCCTCACGGTGAAGCTCGGTTCTCGGGAATAATCTCGTAGGGTGCGTCCGCGACGCACCATGAACTGCATTGTTACTTCGCCTTTTGGGAAAAGAGATCTCCGCCCAGTCCGGCATACTGCCCTCTGGCATCTGCCCTTTCAATCCCTACCTCTTAATCAGCGGCACGAACTTGCGTTCTGTATGACCCGTATATAGCTGGCGCGGCCGGTGGATGCGGTTTGTGGGCGAGAGGTGCATTTCGCGCCAGTGGGCTATCCAGCCCGGCACACGTCCCAGGGCGAATAGTACCGTGAACATATTCTTCGGTATACCCATTATCCGGTAAATAATGCCGGAATAGAAATCGACGTTGGGATAGAGCTTGCGTTCGATAAAGTAAGGATCCGAGAGCGCGATCTCTTCCAGTTCGCGGGCCAGTTCGAAGAGCGGATCTTCGCCGCCGTACTTCTCGATCAGACGGTTGCAGACGGTCTTGCACAGTCGGGCGCGCGGATCGTAGTTCTTATAGACACGATGCCCGAAGCCCATCAGGCGGAAGGGATCGTCGGGATCTTTGGCCTTGTCGATGTATTTCCCCAGGTTGCGACCGCCGGCCATAATGCCTTCGAGCATGTTGATGCAGGCTTCGTTGGCGCCGCCGTGCAACGCGCCCCACAAGGCACAAATGCCGGCAGAGATGGCCGAGAACAAATTGACGTTACTCGAGCCCACCATCCGCACGGCCGAAGTGCTGCAATTCTGGCCGTGGTCGGCGTGCAGGATCAACAGCAAGTTCAAGGCGTTGACAAAATCTACGTCCATCTCGTACTGCTCGCTGGGCACGGCGAACATCATGTGCAAGAAATTCTGGCAGTAGGTCAGACTGTTGTTCGGATAAATAAACGATTGACCTATTGATTGCTTGTATCCGAAAGCAGCGATGGTCGGCATCTTGGCCAACATGCGATAGATGGCCATCTCCGACTGGATCGGATCGCCCGGATCGCCCGAATCCTTGTCGTAGATCGCCAAGGCCCCGACCACGCTACTGAGAATCGCCATGGGATGCGCCGACGGAGGGAAACCGGCAAACAGCGTCTTCATACCCTCGTGCAGGAGAGTATGGCGGCGGATGTTGGTGCGAAATTTTTCCAACTCCTCGCCTTTAGGCAACTCGCCGTAAATCAACAGATAGGCCGTTTCGGTGAAGTCGCAGCGTTCGGCGATCTCTTCGACCGGATAACCTCGGTAGCGCAACACGCCGGCCTCGCCGTCGACGTAGGTGATGGTGCTCATCGTCGAGCCGGTATTGCCATAGCCGTCATCGAGCGTGATGTGTTTGGTCATCGCGTAAAGTTTGCTGATATCGATGGCCCGATTGCCCTCGGTGCCCACGCGAACCGGCAACTCGTAAGTCTGGTCGCCAAGTTGAAGCTTGGCAATTTGGCTGGATGAACTCATGAGGAATCTCCTCTTATATTTGCTCTTTTTCCGGTCAGTGCCAGTCAGAATTATGGCCACTTCCGGTGGTAGTGTTATTCATTTACCCCCTGTAATACTAGCGGACATCCGCCCACTGTACTGTAGCAGTAGTTGCCGATTTAGGCAATCGCCCGGTAGGGATGTGGCCATAAAGTGTTATTTAATAAAGACTTGAGACAAGCCAGGCAACAGTTAGGCAACGCTACGAGGCAACATGCAAGGGCAAACAATAGAGACCAAAATGGAGTTGGTGCTGCCGTAAAAGGAAAAACCCGGTCGCCTATTATTGGAGATCGCCCAAATTTTTCCATGAATTGGTTTGGGAAGACTCCAGTGGAAAAGCTCGGAGAAGTCACTCGATCTTGTTGCGATGAGAAAAAATTTCCTTTTCGATTTCGCTGATTCGCTCGACTCTCCGGGTGTGACGGTCTCCATCGAAAGGCGTGTTTATCCAGAGTTCGACCATGCGATCGATGAGCTTTTCACCCAAGAGGTCGGCCGAGAGGCAGAGCATGTTGAGATTGTTATGCCGGCGGCTCATCTCGGCGGTCAAGGCATCGTGGCAGGGTGCCGCTCGTACGCCCGGGAATTTGTTTGCCGCGATCGACATTCCCAGGCCCGTACCACAAACCAAAACACCCATCTCAGCCTTGCCCGAACCGACTTCCTTGGCGGCCTTTGCAGCGATATCCGTATAGTCTACAGATTCGGCCGAATCGGTTCCGACGTCGATAACCTCGTGACCAAGTTGAGTCAGCAATTCGATGATGTGGTTGCGAACGGAATATCCGCGATGGTCGCTGCCAACGGCAATACGCATGGTTCGTTTTTGGGTTCTTACGTGAAAGGTGTAAAAGCAGACTTTAAGTTCTATACGATAGTCGAGAACGCTGTGCCCGTCCAGAAGGTGCTCGCCGGAAGTGCCAATACGTAAGTCACGATCGTATATATTGGCACCAGAGGCACCTCTATAAGTTTAACTCATCAATACGAGTGGCAAGTTCTGTTTCAATCTGGTTTGCACACTGCCGATAGCGTTCGCTTGACCCCCCAATGGGGTCCACCACGCTCGATCCGTTGACCGCTAAGACCTGGGTTCGTTCGGCAGCGTCCGGCCACTGGGTTACAATTGCCTGACGGTGCGAGGGGGTCATGGTGTAGATGACATCCGCGTTTCGCACCAGTGTCTCCGTAACCGGCTGGGTTTCGTGCGACTCGAGGTCCATATCCTCATCGCCAAGCACTTCGAGAACCTCTGGGCTGACACTTCCGCCCACACCGGCGGCAATTCCCGCCGATCTGACAACCAGTCCGTTGTCTTCGATTTCTCCAATCCCGCAACCGAGCCGCTTGGCGGCCAGTTTGCGAAAGATCCATTCGGCCATGGGGCTGCGACACGTGTTGCCCGTGCAAACGAACAACACCATCATGTTGGCCAGGCGTTTCAGAGCCCGGTTGGGCACGACTCCTTCGCGCAGAACCTCGAAATCGTCTTCCCGCACGCGAACCACCGACGATGGCGCCCCAAACCGGCTGGGACCGTCGTCGAGTATCAGTGCTACGTCGTCACCCAGCGATTTCAGAGCCTCTTGGGCCGTTTTGGCCTCCAGCTCGCCACCGCGGTTGGCGCTGGTAAGGACCACCGGTCCGGCGACCATTTTCAAAATATCAAGTGTTATCTGATGTCCCGGCACGCGTAATCCAACCGTTTGGTGCGGCGCCACGGCCTGTTGAACAGTCGAGGGCAGTTGCTTGACCAGACTCTGCGGATGCGAGGCATCGACAACCAGCGTCACCGGCCCCGGCCAACAACGTCGCGCTAAGCGGTGAAACAGCGGACTGACATTCGGAGCATAGTCCAATGCTTCTTCGGCCCCGCCGATCGCCAAAGGAAGTGGATGACCACCCTTGCGGCTCTTGACCGCCCGCAATCGCGATACGGCCTCTTCGTTAAGGCCCAAAGCGCCCACCCCATATACGGTTTCGGTGGGAAATACAACCAATTTTCCCTCAGCCAGAGCTTGGACCGCACGATGGACCACGTCGCGTGCATCGTCCGCTTTTCGCACATCAATCGTTAAAGGAGGCATGCAACAGGGCCAAAAATTCCAACGAATAGAAACTGCAAGAGAGGGGGCAGGCACCATTTGCGCGGGTGCCCTTAGGGCCATATGCGGCAAATTGAGTCCGATCCCTTCATTTCCTCGACGTAATACCTTACTATACCGACCTTTGCGTCTATCCGTCAAGACTCCCCGCGAGAAAAGGTGGTTTAGGTGGTATAGGCAACTAGTTGCACGGGCAATTCAATTAACTCATAAACAACGGATCTTGCTTAGGATCCTAACTCAAAGGAACAACTATGCACACGATCCGCGCGACCGAAAGCGTCAGAACTACCCGGCATTCAAGATGCCGAACGGCTCGGTACCGGTTCTCGAAGCTAAAGTCAGGCTGCACTCAGCCGAGCATCCCGACTGGAAAGACATGACCATCGGAATTCCGCTCGCCATGCTCAAGGAGCCGGAAGGCGAACACGAAGTCGTGCTCAACTTCTCCGGTGTGCGCTGGACCATATACATGGACGGTGATTTGCTCGACAACGACTTCCCGTTCGGCTATCCGCAATGGCCGGCCAAAAGTACCTGGAAGCTGGATGCGAAGTTTGTCGAGCGCGCGTCGCTTTACGTGCCAGCCATCGTGCCCACCGGGAAGCAGGCTCCGAAACCGCACGTCGCGTCTGTCCAGTACTGGACTCCGCCAGGACACAATTCCTGGGTTGGTGACGTGGCGACGATTTTTCACCAAGGCCGTTACCATGTATTCTACCTCTATGACCGCCGCCATCATCAAAGCAAGTTTGGAAAAGGCGCCCATTACTTCGAACACCTCTCTACCGCCGACTTCAAGA
This sequence comes from Pirellulales bacterium, assembly GCA_016934075.1. Lineage (GTDB taxonomy): Bacteria > Planctomycetota > Planctomycetia > Pirellulales > Thermoguttaceae > JAFGTN01. The sequence continues at coordinate 4,123 of JAFGTN010000804.1, read as the reverse complement.
CCTGGACCGAACACGAGGCCGCCACGCCTCTCGAAGCACAATGGGAATGCATCGGCACGGGGACACCATTTGTTTTTGAGGACAAGTTCTGCATCGCTTACGGTTTGCACACCGAACGCATCTACCCCTACGAAAAGACGACCCTGCCCGCGCAAATGGCTTACATACAGGCACATGGCTGCACCGGCACCTTCAATCGCAACGCGCCCGGTGTGCCCATCGGCTCGATGTACTCGGTCAGCGAAGACGGCGTTACAAATTTCAAGAAGACATGGACGTGTTTCCATCCCTGCCGCAACCCAAGCATCTATCACGACCCCAGCGGCAAGCTGCGAATGTTCGCCAACAACCATGGCAAGGGTACGTGGGAATCCGAGTCGGTGGACGGCGGTTGGCGCTGTCTCAGTCCGGACTTCCCACCAGGCGGCGACTGCACGTTTTTCTTCCAATGGGGCCGGTTCGACTACATCATCGGTGGCTTCAAGAATCTCTGGTCCAAGCCCGCCGACGCGCCCGATTCGGAGTATGAAGACATTGTCGGCAAAGGACTCGACTTCTACGACGGACTGAATGTCCCCGCGATCTCGGAAATACCGGGCGGACGTTTCCTGATGTCCGGCTGGACCCATATCCGTGGCTGGGGAGGAAACCTGGTCATCCGGGAACTGCTGCAACTTCCGGACGGCAGAATCGGCTCGAAGTGGATGGATGAGATCATACCTCTAGCCGAGAAACCGAAGACGCTCGCGGCTCGGGTTTCCAAAACGGTAACCTTCCCGCTAGACAACTCATCATTCTTACTTACCTTCGATGTTCATTCGGCAGAAGCAAAGAAAGGCAGATTCGGAATTTCGTTTCTCCCCGAAAACGGAAAGCAGGCTTCCTGCGAATTGCAGCTGTGCCTGGATGACTCGCGCGCCCAGTTCGGGCCCGGTTTGTTGAAGGACTTTGCAGTCCGTCAGAAGTCGCTGCGCGAGGGAGGTGTGCCGAATCGCACCGCCAACTACGCGATTGAGAACCTCATTGACGTTGATCAACCCTTCTCGGTCCGCTTGATTGTCAAAGACGACGATAAGATCGGCGGTTCGCTGATCGATGTTGAAATTGCGGGACGGCGTACGATGATTTCATATCGTCCCGAACTGACCGTGAAGAAGATAGCCGTTCGCGTGGAAGGCGTCGCAATTGAAGATGTCCGCATCGCGCCGCTAAAGAGTCAGGAGGCGGATCGATGACTGATAGCTCGAGAGATCCAAACAGGTCTCCCTAAAAAGGTTCCATCAGAAACCTATAAAAAGTGTCGCCCCCCGGTTCCTGCTAGTTTACACCCCACTCCATGTTAATTTTCTTGACATTCCTACGCTTTCTACTTTAACTCTAGATTCGACTCTGGTATGATACTGGTATCCATCTGGCGTATAATCACCAATCCGTCGGATTGTTTGGAAAGAGGTCTCTGAGTACGCAGACGATATTACTGCTTTCGCAAATTGTTTAAGGTGTTTGTGTGCCGAAGTTTGACGAGTAGTATATTACGCTAGTTGTGTATTTCTCCTCTCTGTAAGTCCAGGTGTACTGTGATGATTTCGAATATGCTTTTCACGTACCGATGTTCTAATAGGCCGAATGTTCAAATGGTTCCTCGAGCAGCCAGCCGAGGGTTCACGCTTGTCGAACTTCTGGTGGTGATTGCCATCATCGGCATACTTATCGCCCTCTTGTTGCCCGCCGTGCAGGCAGCCCGTGAAGCGGCCCGCCGCTCGCAGTGCAGCAACAATCTCAGACAGATCGCCCTGGCCGCGATAAACTACGAGAGCGCCCACCATATGTTCCCGCCCGGCTCGATGTCACACGGAGCGCGAATACCATCGGATGGAACGTGGGGATTTGGCTGGGGAATAAACATTCTGCCGTTCACCGAGCAGGCGGCCATCTACGACCAGCTTGATAAGACAGGTGAAAAGAGTTTGCTCCACTGGCCACACACGGGCTTGATCTACGCCGGTGTCAACGAGTATAACGGTCACGTCTTATCCGGCGTGCCCTTTCCTTTGTTGTTTTGTCCATCTTCAACACTGCCTCAGTTCGTGCAAAAGAACCGAACTCCTCCGGGGCCGGAAGGCGCCGCCTCTCCCACCTACACGGCTATCACCGGGGCCGTCGATCACCCATCGGCCGTAAGCAGTCCAAAACGGGCCACTGGCATTCTGTCTTATGGCGGCGTTATGCTGCCTCGACGGGGAAAGGCGTTTCGCGACATCAGCGACGGATCGAGCCACACCTTGATTATCGGCGAACAGTCCGACTATTGCTACGGTCCCAATGGCAACAAGTACGACTGCCGAAGCGATATCAACCATACTTTTGCCATGGGCTGCATGGCTTCCACGAACGATGATCGCTATTTCAACACCACGTCGGTTCGCTATAAGATCAACCATCGCATTTGGAACAGTGACGGCGTTGCAGGATTTGGATGCAACCGGCCCATCCAGTCGGTTCATCCCGGTGGCGCTCAGGTCGCATTTGCCGACGGCTCCGTCAGCTTTCTCAATGAAGATTTGGAATTGCAAACCTTCTACAATCTGTCTAACCGCGATGACGGGCAAACACTCGAAGAGTATTAACTACTCTTTTCGATCTTTCATCAAACTTCCAGCTTCGCTCCCCGCTGTTTTACAATCTTTATCACATCAGACGGATCCAGTTCCCTTGGGTTGCAGTTTTTGTCAACGCATAGTGCCGCACAAATTCCTGCTGCCTGACCCATCATCGAGCCGGACGTGCTCACCCGTGCTGAAGAGAGCGCAAGCTGGTCCGCGGAAAAACAACGGCCGGCCATCATCAGGTTTTCGCCGTCCCTGGCAATCAGGCTGCGCAAGGGGATTTGGTAAGGCGGCACCTTGAGCTGGTCTTTGGGGAGAATGTAGGTGCGTTTGTCGTCATCAGGTTTGTGGCCGTCCAGGTAAAATGTGCCACGTGCCACGCCGTCGTCAAAAGCCCGGCCTGCACGAAGATCATCGACATGCAAAATATAGTCGCCGACAATGCGGCAGCCCTCGCGAATGCCGATTATCGGACTGCTGTGATCAAGGATCCAGTTTTTATTTTCCACGCGCTGGTGATAATCGAGAACTTCCATCATGCGTCTGCGGGCCTGGATTTCAGCAGCGGTCAGGCTCTCCGTGTCCGTAGAGTCAAACATGGGGATTTTAATTTTAATGGCATTTCCGCCCACACCATCAGGCCAGATGCTGGTCATGGGCAAATCGTCTTTTTCTCGAACCGGATTGAACCAACCCTCCGGCAAATGCGGGTCGGCATGTTCACGATCGACGTGACGAACAAAATACATCAGGCTCATGGGCAATTGATATTTGCTGTTCTTGCTGCCTTTTATTGTGGAAAAACCGGCAGCCCTGGCAAGGTCGGCTTCTCCGCTGCAGTCGATAAACTGTTTTGCCCGAATCGCTTCCACACCGGATTTCCCGGCAACCAAAACCTCAGTGATCCGGCCGTTCTCGTTTACCCGGGCATCAACAAACCGGGTGTGCAAGAGGAGTTTGACATTACGGCGAAGTAAAAGTTCCTGCAGAATGATGGCCAGAATTTCATAGTGAAAAACACTCTTTTTTCTTCCGAATCCCAAAGCATTCCACTTGCGCAAGTCAGCGAGAATTCTGTCAAACACTTCTCCCTGGTGTTGCATCTGTCCGCAAAAATTTGCCACACCGCCGGTTGTCAGCATGCCGCCGGTGACGGCAAATCGTTCCACAAGCAAAACTCGTGCGCCAGATTTTGCCGCCGCACAGGCCGCGGATACTCCGGCAATACCGCCGCCAACCACAACAATCTCTGCTTCGTAGCGAACGGGAACCTGGCGTTTCCAGGCAATATGTTTTTGATCTTGTGAATTGGACGGATTCTGAGAATCCGATGCATTGCTTTCGTTTGCACCAAGAGCGCTTCCTGCTGCCGCGGAAATTCCAACTTTTATGAATTCACGTCGTTTCAAAATTGTCCTCCGGTTTGTATTTACCGAGGAAATTTTATTAACAACTGGACTTTTGCAAAATTGCGAGTCAAGGGCACATGTAAAAGAAAGCTTTGCGAAGCGAAGGTT
>JAFGTN010000079.1 GCA_016934075.1 Pirellulales bacterium | reverse complement strand
GGCGGCGGCATGGGAGGCATGGGCATGGGTGGCATGGGCATGGGTGGCGGCATGTTCAATGTGGCGCCTGAAGTTGTTACCGATTTCAAAGTCCCCACCGTTTGCCTCGAGCATGGAAAAGGCGAACCGCGTCCAAAAATCCCTTACAAAATCAAGCCTATCGAGGCCCTCACCGATCGCGCCGACGTCAAAGAACTCTGCACCATGCTGGGCTACGGTAAGCTCGACCAGCGTGCCGCCCAGGTTGCAGCGTGGCACCTGAACAACGACATGAGTTGGCAAGAACTGGCCGCTAAGCAACTCCACTACGCCAACGGCACGCGAAGCCCCTATTTCAGCCCGCAACAAATCCAAGCCGGTATGCAGATCGTGGCCATGGCCAAGAAGATGGCGGAAGAGAAGAGCAAAAAATCCAAGGATCCGGGCAAAAACGATTCGCTCAGCAGCAAGTAATCAAACATTTCCATCCGCCTTGGCGGGAAACAATCGCAATCTTCGGCCCGTGGGCGCCAGTCGTCGACGGGTCGTTTTGTATGCGCGGGATGGTTGCCTAATCCGGATTCCTGTTTGAAAGTTCCGGTTTCATGGCAATGCAAAACTTAATAAGATATACGTCCCTACCAGCTTGCCCGGCAGTGCAGGAATATTTTCCGAGTACAACACAGATGGACAAGCCGGCAGTGGTACACATGGATAACATACTGCCACTTTTTGACACATTCACATCATGAACACGCTGCTGTTATGTATTTGCCTTTCCGTTGTCGCCGGTGAAAAAACGGTTGAAGTTCGCGCGCCGCAAGTGACCGACAAGCTGGTGACGCCGCTGCACTTCGCCGTCAATTGTGAATTCTACCGCCCAGGCGTTTTTGCCGGTACGTTGCCCGAGGATGATCCGCGATCGAAGGCCGGGGCCTTTGCCGCTGCGTTACGGGCAAGCGGAATTCGTACGTTACGTTTGCCCGGCGGTGATGGCGTCTATTACTATCTGCCAGAGGGGCGCTCACAGACCATGAAGTTGGCACACGCAGTCAATTTCTATGAGTTTCGCGATGAAAATCCCGGCGCGAAGTATTTCGTCACCCTGGCGAACATGGCCGCGTTTGCCCGTAAGTATGACGTCAAACTGATTTACCAGTTGCCCATGCTTTTTCATTTGGATATGGGAGTACCGCGTGCCGCGATCCGCTCGGCGTTCAGCAAGCATGCGAAGAACTACGACCACGACCGCATCGATGCCCAGGCGGACTATGCCGTGGGTATTGTTCGGCGGTTGCGGGAATTACAGGCGCCCGTCGCCGCTTGGGAATTGGGTAACGAGGAATACGGCCACTGCGGCGGTGGCGACTATGGAAAAGTTGCGGCGGCGATTGTCGAGCGGTTGAGGCGACAAGACACGACGACTCCGATCGTGGCCGTTGGCATGGGCAAAGAATGGTTGACCGAATGTGTCAAAGAGTTGCGGCGGCAGGATGTCTTGAAAAAAATCGACTCGTTCAACGCCCATTATCCCTTCGGTACGTGGCCCGGTCCCAAGAATCCAGCCGAACGCACGAATCCATCGGCACTCGTGCGGGGCGACGTGTTGTTCGGGCGTTGGTTCGACGCGGCAACCAAGCAACGAACAGAATTAGGGATTACAACTTCTTCGATGGCAGTCACCGAAACGATGGTTTTCAAGTTCGGCGCCCCGTATTGGGAGGCTTACAATTTGATAGGTACCCATGCTCACGCATTGCTTTACGTCTGGAATTGGATGACGCTGCTTGCCGATCCGCGCTGTAATATAGCCGTGTTCCACGACTTGGAAACCCCATTTTTCGGCATGCTGCGTTACAATGTGGGCTACGATGAATCTACCCGACGATTCGTCTGGCTCGACGGCGCCAAGCAGGAACAGAAGCTGGCGCGATTTCCCGGCCAATACGTTCTATCGCCAACTTGCGTGGCAAATCGTATGTTGTCTTCGCTGGTCGGTCACCGCGTTGGACTGGCGACGCTGATTCCCGAGGATTCGAACCTACGAATCCTTTGGGGTGTCGATACGTCGGGACGTGTTACATTAGTCGCGGTTCACCGCTCGGCAGATAGCAAAACCGTGTCGTTTCCCGGAATGGCGGTCGAAAACGCTGAATGCCTCACGGCCGAGGACCTCGGCTCTGTATTGCCGGGAAGTTATAAAACAACTCCACTGCTTCCGCTCGAAGGTCGCTCTGATCGGTTGACCCTACCCCCATGGTCGGTTACGTTGGTAAAAATAGGGATCTAGAATGTGTTTGAAAGTTGCTATAGGTGATCTTTGGGTGTCATTGCTGGACAAAACAACGGTGACATTCATTTTCTAACACGTTTTAAGTGATGAATGTTGAGGCACGGAGAAAGATTCCAACCACGGAAGAATGTTGAATCAGGAACTCAAAGACAAAATCACCGCACTACTGCTGCCGGATATTCGCATGCCGGCTCAGTATGTGGGGGGAGAGTTGAACTCTCGGGCGAAAGACCACGCACATGTCCGCGGCACGTTGTGCCTGGCTTTTCCCGACACGTATTCGATCGGCATGAGCAACGTCGGTTTGCAGGTGCTCTACGACATCATGAACCGTCGCGACGATTGGGCTTGCGAGCGGGTTTTCGCGCCTTGGGTCGATATGGAGGAACTGCTGCGGAAACACGAGTTGCCGCTTTACGGCCTGGAAACGTTTACGCCCCTGGATCAGTTTGATGTGTTGGGCTTCACCTTGCAGTACGACATGGGATATACCAACGTGCTCACGATGCTCGACCTGGGGCGAGTGCCGCTCCACTGCGAAGAGCGGACGTTGCAACATCCGCTGGTGATCGCCGGAGGGCCCTGTGCGTTTAATCCAGAGCCCATGACGCGGTTTATTGACGTTTTCGTGGTTGGTGATGGTGAAGAGGTATTGCCAAGGTTGTGCGACGAGTGGTTGCGGGCAAAAGAAGGGGCGACCGATCGGCGTGAAGCGTTGACCGAGCTGGCCCGCCGGGTGCCTAACATTTATGTTCCAATTTTTTATCAGCCGGCTTCCGATTGCGGTTCGGCCGCTATGCGGCCCACGCTGGCAGGCTTGCCGGAGACGATCGAACCGGCGGTTGTCGAAGATCTAGACGCTTTGCCCATGCCCACGGCGCCTCTGGTACCGTATGTGGAATGCGTGCAAGAGAGGATCTCTATCGAGATCATGCGTGGCTGTCCTTGGAGGTGTCGGTTCTGTCAAAGTTCGACAATCAAACGCCCCTTGCGGTTCCGCCGTGTGGAAACGCTCCTTGAAGCAGCCCGCAAGGCATATCGCAACACGGGCTTCAACGAGATCTCGTTGCTTTCGCTCTCGACCAGTGATTACCCATATTTACAGGAACTGGTCGAGAGCCTTCGCAAGGAATTCGAGCCCTTGGGCGTGAGCATCTCTGTGCCCAGCTTGCGGGTGAACGAACAACTTCAGGCCATGGGCAGCCTGCTCGACACCCAGCGGCGCGGCGGATTGACGATCGCCCCGGAGGCGGCCCTGGACGATATGCGGCAACAGATCGGCAAGCGGATCAGCAACCACGATCTCTACGAGGGTTGCGAAAAACTCTTTGCCGCCGGCTTTAACCGCGTGAAACTGTATTTCATGTGTGGATTGCCGGGGGAACGCCGCGAGGATCTTGAAGGCATTGTGGAAATGGCCGAAACGATTTCGGAACTGGGCCGCAAAGTGCGTGGGCGGCCGATCAAGGTAGTGGCCAACGTATCGAATTTTGTGCCCAAGCCTCAGACGCCCTATCAATGGAACGCCATGCGGACTAGAAACTATTTCCGCGAAGCACATTCTTTATTGCGAAAATTGGTGAAGATGCGTTCTGTCAGTATCAAGTGTCACGACGTCGAATGCAGCCTGCTCGAAGGCGCTGTGAGTCGCGGCGGGCGCGAGGTGGGCGCGGCCATCGAAAATGCCTGGCGCGCCGGAGCCCGCTTCGACAGTTGGAGCGAACGGCTCGTATCGGATGTCTGGTGGCAGGCCTTCGCCGATGCAGGCGTGGATGTCCAGCGAATAATGCACCAGCCGTACCAACCGGACGCGGCATTGCCCTGGGGACATATTGGTATCCGCCAAGGGGCAGAATATCTCCGCCGCGAACAGGAGGAATCGGTGGTACAATTGGGGCGGATGGAGGGAGGGGAGGGATGACGAATGTTGAAATCAGAATGATGAAAGAATGAACAATGTCCAATGATCAATACCCAATGCCCACGGCTCTTTGCTGATAACTGATAACTGAAAACTGACAACTAATAACTGATAACTCTCCATCTCAAGTCTGATGTCTGAAGTCTGTAGTCTTAAGTCTGTAGTCTAAAACCTATACTCTATACTCTAATGCAATACAAACTCTTAGCAGTTGACATCGACGGAACTCTTGTCAATAGCCGGGACGAATTGACTGAGCCGACGCGCGAGGCTTTGCGCCGCGCGGCGGCTGCGGGGATTCGTGTGGTGTTGGCCACCGGCCGACGCTATAGACGTTCTCGGCCGCTGGTCGAATCGCTTGGCATCGACGCTCCACTGGTTACGGCCAGCGGGACATTGGTCAAAAATCCGACAGACCACGGCACGCTGTATAAGGCCGAGTTTCGCCACGAGCATATCATCCTCGCCTCGCGCCTGATGGACCGTTTCGGCTACCAGCCTATCTGGTTTATCGACCGCGATGGAGTGGGCCCTCGAGATAAGGAATACTTCGAGTTTTATTGTTCTTGCCCCGAAGTACTCACCGGTGAGGCGGCCGGGCCTGATCTGGGGCAGTACATCGCTTCCAACGGCCGCTATGGGCGCGTCTGGCCCGACCTTATCGAAAATCCCCCTGCCGAAATCTACACGGGCTTTACCATGGGATCCTTCGACCAGATGACCGAGTTGGCCGCGGCGCTGGAGGAAGAGGCGTCCGGCGTTTATCACACGCACGTAATCCGCAGCCCGAAATATGTGCCCTTTCTGTGTGAAATTTCACCTGCGGGGGCCACCAAATGGTCGGCCATACACCGCCTGGCCTCGAATTGGGGTATCGACGACAGCTCGATTTGTGCGGTGGGCGACGATGTCAATGATATCGCGATGATACGTGCCTCGGGACTTGGAGTGGCGATGGAAAATGCCCTGCCGGCGGTCAAGGAAGCGGCAGACCGCATCGCCCCGGGCCACGATCACGACGGCCTGGTCAAGGTAGTAGAGTGGTTGCTTTGTTAGGCGATAATCTTTTGGGGAGGAACATCACCTCGGGGATGCTGAAGATTGGTCTCCGTGAAGTGTACGTAGCAAAAGGTCGGGTAGAACTCGATCCTATAATGTTGAGCCATCTTTGGGGATCAAGCAGCCAGATGAGATGCGCGGCATAAGGCGGATTATGAATAGACCATACTCAGCGCGAAGCGCAAACGAGGAGAGGGCAACGTTTTACTTACCTACCTTTCTTTGCTTGTGTTTCGTATTAATGATTTCTTCCCGGATTTTACACCGTCCTCATTTATTTCCAACTTCCAATGAGTGCCAATTATACAAGGCCACTCGCCGGGCTTGTCCACCTGATAATAAACGGTCCAGATCGTATCGTCTTCCAGCAAAACACTGCACGGATATCCCAAATCCCAATTGGGCGGATATCCCAACTCTTCCTGAGTTCCGCGATGTTTATCGGCAATCGATAAGGTAATTTCATGCTCAACATCCCATGTTTTTCCACCATCTCTGCTGATACAGGCAAACTGACCGTTCGGCAGACTATTGCGACGGCCATAAACAACGACAAGCCAGCCGTTTTTTAATCGGATCAAATGAGGTGGATATCCGCTGATCTTTGTTTCAACCGGCAATGACCATGTATAACCGCCGTCCAGGCTCTCAAACTGTTTCAGATAGGGTGCTCGGCTCATGGCGATAATTTTTCCGTCCTCCAACTCGACCGCATGTACTTCACTGAGTTTCCCATTTTTTTTAACGGAAAACTCGGCAATCATTTTCCACGACTGCCCATCATCCTGAGATTCGAGCACTCCTGCCCCCGTAACCAGCAGAATTCTTCCATTCTTCAATTGGATCGGACCGTGTGGAGTGACAAAAGGAACTTTGATAGGGCTACTCCAGCTTCGACCGTTATCTTCGCTACGGCGTATCCATGCTCCTTTCCATTCCTGACGGATTTCCGTGTTCAGCTTGCCAGCGTGTTGGGCATATTGAGTGTATCGTTTTTCATAAAACTTACTCTTTCGTTTTGTGAATTCCAGAGAGGTAAACCAACTGATCAATATGGTACCTTTGTCCGTAACTAAAATACCGGCATCCCGGTCATCGAGCGGGGTATTAGTAACCGTTTTGTTATCACTCCAGTCCAGGCCGTTATTATTGCTGAAAACAATTTTCATTTTACCCCACGGACAAACGTGCCAGTCCCGGTCACCAGAATAAACCACTGCCAAAGATCCATTCGGCAATTTCGCAATACTGGGCCATCCGCAATAACGTCTCGCTTCTTTTGATACCACAGCCTGTTTGATGACAACTGCCCGATAAGGTGTTTTTTTTGAAGTAATGTCAGATGCAAAACTGGTAGTTGCCAGTCCCAACCATAACACCAAAACTTTTTTTATATTCTTATTCATCTTTTAACTTCCAATGCGTTGCCATAAGGGAAGGATATTCTCCGTCTTCCGGTCGCTCAATTTGATAATAGATCGTCCAGATTGTCCCATCCGATAACTGGATGCTTGAAGGATATCCCAAATGCCCGGGATTCTGCAGCACGGCATTGCTTAATATGATTTCATTTTGAACGTCCCACGTTTTACCTTCATCGATGCTGATACAGGCGCGCTCCCCCATGGGGGCGATACGCCGGCCATAACTTGCCAGAAGCCATCCGTTTTCGAGACGTAGCAAATGGGCCGGATAACCGGGCATGTCTGTGGGCTGCGGAGAAGACCAGCTCAAACCTCCGTCGAAGCTTTCCATTTGTCTCAGGCATATATCATCTCCTTTCTTTTCACGATAACGGCTCAAAGCGATAATATGATTTGCTTTGACTTCGACCGCATGTTGCTCGCTCAGAAACGCATATCGACTATTCCACGTTTGAGGGTCTCTTTTGATGCGAGCTATTTTCTTCCAGGTGTCACCCTGATCTCGTGATTCGAACACCGAAGGCCTGACATAGAGTAGCCGGCTGTCACTGAGGACCGTTGGGCCGTGAGGCGCATGTGCGGGGGCGGAGATGTATGGCCCCCATGTTTTCCCGTTATCCGTTGATTTGCACAACCAACTGCCCAACCATCTTTTTCGAATATCCTTCGATAATTTGGCTGCGTGTTTCCGGTACGGTTTATAGCGTTCGATTTTGGGATCGGCAAAAGCAATAGATGTACTGAAAGAGAGAAGGACAGTTCCATCTTTTAAGACAACCAGACCGGCATCTCTGTCATCCAAAGGAGTATTAACCACCAGTTCCGGCTCGCCGAAATGGTTTTTACCGGTGGGCTTTCTGACAATAAAAATCTTTCCCCAGGGGCAAACATGCCAATCCCGGTCGCCGCTGAAGGCGATCAATACATCTCCGTTTTGAGCCAGTGCGGAGCTTGGCCATCCAATGTAACGCCCCGGCTGTTTGCAGATGACATATTCGGAAATAATCTCGGCACGTGGTTGATTCAATGGCACCGTAGGACGTATCCTGCGTTCTGACGCACCGATATCAGAAACTCCAAAAAGAAGAATTGCTGCGATCAATACTTGAATTCTTTGTGCGTTCATTTACTATGTTTATAGCTTCCAATGATTTTACTTATAGGAACATTAACTTTTTCCGACAGCATTGATTTTACCATGCGGGAATGGTGAATCAAGAGTGCATGAGCGGTACACTTCTTGGATGAATTTGCCGGCCGTCAAAGAAGCTCCTGACAGAATCTCCCTCGGCCACGATCACGACGGACTGGTGGGAGTTGTAGAGTCACCGCTGGCCTCAATCTTGCCTCGAATCAAAAGACTAAAGATCAGGTAACCTCAAACCAGAATTAGAATGGTACCTACAATTAGGGCAATCACATCGGAGACCACCATATTGCAGCACCTCGGTTCGATATAGAGATACACAAACGTAACGACTCAGACATTCTTCCAAACCATTGGCCGGCGATGTGTTGGTTCGATCCGCAGCATGACCTCGCCGTTCTGGAAGATTCGCACCGTGCCGTTGGACTGGCTAACGGTGACGGCCACCGCGCGGGTTTCGCGGCTGATGGCGGCCGCGGCCCAGTGGCGAGCGCCCAGGCCTTTGGAAAGACTGATATTCGCAGCGGGCGAATCCACGAAGCGGCAGGTAGCTTCCACATAGTTCTCGGCAGAAACAATGATCGCGCCGTCAAGTTGCGCTATCTCCTTGATGCCCTCGCGAACGCGGGGATCGTCCAGATTACGGTCCTTGCGGTTGTAGCCCTTGACCGGATCGAATCCGACCGAGTGCGTGTGCGGCATGACTCTGCGCGAATCGCCCACCACGAACATCGTACCGATGGGGTGACCCTCGCGTCCGTCGCGGCCGATCTCCACGGCCAGGTCGACCACGATTTTGAGAGTATCCAGCGGCACACAAGTTTCTAATTGACGCAAATCACGACCCGACAGCCGGTCCAGGTGTTCGCCCAGGTTGATAATGCTGATCGAGTCGATGGACTCGGCTTCGAAACCGCTGTAAAGGGCCACGACCAATGAGCCGGGCGCCAAAAGATCGTCGGCCACGGCTTCCAAAAGCGCCTGGGTCAGCCGTTCGTAGATGGGGCTGCTGCCGGGCATGTCCAGTACAACGCGATCGAATCCGGCCTCCTCGGCACCTTCCAAGTGCTCGGCCGAATCGGCGGCCAGCAAAATCTTATTCTGCCGACAGATCTTTTTGAGTTTCGACCATTCGGCCGGCCCGTCGGTCATCAGCAAGACGCCATCGGCATCCACCGATTTCGACATCTTAATCGCCAGGCTGAGAAGCGATTTGAACTGATCTGTAAGGCGTATGGGCGTCATGTAACAACCATAAAAAACTCAAGTAGAAACTGGACTTTTGTAAAATTGCGAGTAAAGGGCACATGTAAAAGAAAGCTTTGCGAAGCGAAGATTTCTTTTACATTGTCTTGACTGACACTAATTCATTGACAGATAACAAGTTATCATCTCTGTGGCGTTTATAAATAAATTGCCGGCTGTGCCGCTAATTTATATCTAAGTGCCCTTTACTCGCAATTATGCAAAAGTCCAGAAAGAACTACCAAACACTACAATATTACAGTCTTTTCACATTTTGCACAACGTCAACTGCTTCAGAGAGATGCATTTGATAACAGCCCCTTAAAAAGATAGGTTCCGTCTGCCGGATAGGACTTTGGAATGAAGATCTTTGGTATCCAGGTTCCGTCCGACAGACGGGGACCTACTTTATGCGCTGAAAATGAGACCTTTAACGGACTGCCGGCTGGCCATATGCAATAGCCACGGCCTCGAAAATCGAATATTGCTGCGGCAAAGGTTGACACGGCACCCTGTTTAGGCGATAAATGAGGTGCGCATTATATTGAGATGTACTTCCTGCGCCGTAATCCGTCGCGATACCGACCCACCTGGATGTAGGGATAGCGCACCAGAACCGCGGTGTTCCCGGCCTGCCTGAATTGCCCGCCTAAGTTAGAATCAATACACCTTGCTCATATCGAGTCCGATTTGGGTAGTATGACCCATTACGGATGTGTCTGGGTCAGTGGCGATATCTACCAAGGTTACGTGAAAGTAGGAGCATGGTCGATCAAAACATAGCCGACAAAGATTTGTGTCCATGCGGTAGTAATAAGGGCGAACTGCGTCCCGATGGCACCGAAAAGGTGACCGAATTCCGCTTCACGGGCAACCATATGGGTGCCCGCGAGCCCAAAGGCGCTGCCCGCGAGCCCAAAGGCGCTGCCCGCGAGCCCAAAGGCGCTGCCCGCGAGCCCAAAGGCGCTGC
>JAFGTN010000803.1 GCA_016934075.1 Pirellulales bacterium | reverse complement strand
GGCGTGCGGCTCGGCCGGCCGGTGATCTATCGCATCCCGGCCACGGGCAAGCGCCCCATGACCTTCACGGCCGAGGGACTACCCGAAGGTCTGAAACTCGACTCGAAAACCGGTATCATCACCGGCACGATCGCTTCAAAGGAGCCGGGTGATCATAATGTCACGCTCGAAGCAAGCAACGAACACGGTAAGTCCAGTCGTCCTTTGAAGTTCGTTGTGGGAGACACGCTGGCCCTCACGCCGCCCATGGGATGGAACAGTTGGTACATCCACTACCATCGCGTGAGCGACAAGATCATGCGCGAGGCGGCCGACCAGATGATAGCCTCGGGCATGGCCGACTACGGCTACAGCTATGTGAACATCGACGACTGCTGGATGCAACCGCAAGGCCAGGAACCGTATCGCGGAGCCGACGGGGCGATACTATGCAATAAAAAATTCCCCGACATGAAAGCCATGAATGATTATATTCATGCCAAGGGACTCAAGAGCGGCCTTTACACATCGCCGGGAGAGTGGACTTGCGCCAGGTACGTGGGCTCCTATAAGCACGAGTTGATCGACGCCAGTCAGTTCGCCAAGTGGGGTTTTGACTTCTTGAAATACGACTTGTGTACATACGGCCGTTTGATGAAGAATACCAACGATCCAGCCGAACTGCAGGTGCCGTATAAAAAGATGGGCGATATTCTCAAAACACTCGACCGTGATATTGTCTACAACCTCTGCGAATACGGCAAAGGAAGTGTCTGGAAATGGGGTTGCCGGGTCGGCGGCAATTGCTGGCGGACCACGGGTGACCTGGGACTGGAAAAAGACAAGCGGCTGCCGGGATTCTACTACATCGGATTCCGCAACGCTAAACTCTACGAATATGCCAAGCCGGGCTGCTGGAACGATCCCGACTACATTCTCATCGGCTACGTGGGTGACGCGCGTAAGGGCGGCCTGGGCAAGCCCACGACTCTCAGCGGCGACGAACAATACGCCTATATGTCTATGTGGAGCCTGATGGCCGCTCCGCTAATTTTTTCCGGCGACATGGCCAAGCTCGACGAGTTCACACTTAACGTGCTCTGCAACTGTGAAGTGATCGATATCAACCAGGATCCATTGGGCAAACAGGCTAAAATCATCACCCAAACCGACGATCTGCTGGTGCTGGCCAAGCCCATGCAGGACGGCAGCCTGGCCGTGGGCCTGTTCAATCTCGGCGAAAAACGACGAAAACTCACGGCTGATTGGGCAGAACTGGGGCTAACAGGCCCGAAGATCGTACGCGACGTGTGGCGTCATAGAGATATCGGCACGTTCGACAAAGAGTTCACTGCCGAGGTCAATCGGCATGGCATATGCCTGATTCGGCTACGGGCAAAGTGACGTTTGCATCGGTTCTAGCCCACTTACAACTCGCGCCACTTGTGCCAAATCATTCTTCCGGCAAATAGCGCCGGTTGAAGATCGCCGGATCGAAGGGATCGACGGGCTCCGGTTCGCTCTTTTTGCGTTCGACTTCGGGCTGCAAATTTTCAGCAGGCTTGACGTTAGATGTATTGGTCTTCCCGGCTTTTTCTTGCGGCAAGGGCGACTCGAAGACCGCTCGCTTCACGCCCTTGGTAACCGAGTCCGGCCTGGTCGTATCGGGCCATGGTGTTACGTGCGTGGCCTGCCGCACTCCGCCGGGTTTTGCCAGCACGCTTTTCACCCGCGAACCGGATTTGTGCTCGACGGTGACCGGTCGATGTAAGCTCCGTACCCTCTCATCAAGAGTCAGGCCGCTAACCCAATCCACCAACTCGCGGTACTGCCCGAGATTGTTTTTATCGAAAATCGCGGTGTTTTTTGGGCCGTGCGGTTCGATGGGCCGAGTCAACAGCGGGCTGGCGGTCGGGTTCTCACGATCGATCCACTGCATTACCGCGTGTAAATTGCGTTGTGTCAGCAGCCGGCTGGGAGCTCGACCGGGACTTGTCCATAGCAATCGGAACTTCGACTTCGCATTGGCACCATGGCATTCGTGGGTCGAACAACTGTTGACAAGCAAAGGCTGAATCTTGGCCGTAAACGTTTCCATGCCACCCGGTGGCATGGCCCTGGCAAGCCGGTCCAACTCGTCGCGCGAAGGCATGGCATTGGTTGGATTCTTGACCTGTTTCTTCAAACTAGGGGGATTCAAGGCCGCCTGCAAACGACGCTCAAGATGAGCGATCATCGGGTTACGAGGATCGGCGGCCATTGCGTCGGCCAGTTCCGTAGCTACGGCATCGAGCAAATTATTACGCAAACACCAATCCGCCAGGGCAAGGTGCCCGTAGACGTTGCCTCCACGCATCAACGAACGTTTCAAGCGATAGGCTTCTTCCAAAGTAAGGCAAAACGATTCGACCTCGACCGTGCGAACGACGATTTCACCATGCGGCATAACTACATGATAGCGATCGCCCACGCGTGAAATCGTTCCACGCAGAACCTGCCCGCCACGAAGAACAATAATTCCCTCTTGGGGTACCGGCAAAGCCGGATCGATTTTCGTAGCGGGTTGGATTTCAGCCACAGGCCCAACCGGCGTAAATGGCGCCGGAACGGTCGATGGCGGCGATTGATCGCCAGTCGCGGCATGTGTGGCCGAGTCCAGCGCTACGGCCAAAATGACGGCCATGCTTATAACTACATTTATAACTGCAGCCCGATTTGTCACCATGAAGGTGCCGCAAAGCGCGCCGGACGATGTGGGACGAGGGAATATTGCTAGCATAGTGGGGGGAGAGTACGGAATTGCCCAATCCCGGTCAAGAGCGAACATCCAGACCCGTAAATATGGGTTGGATGCACTAATTCTCTCGGGCAGGAAGAAATCTTGCAGGCCGGGTTATAACCCGGCTTTTTGTTGCTTGCCTGCTTTTCTGCCGGGTTATAACCCGGCCTACAGACTGCGGTATATTCCCCCTTAAAATGGCTCTGTGGAAGCTTCGCTCTACCATTTCGTGGCTTTGCGGTTCAGATAGGCCTTTCCACTGGCGAATCTGCGACACTGGCGCTATACTAGAAGATCTGTTTGATTGTTCGAGGTGCCAGATGGCGGGAGAACCAGCAACAGCCCAACGACTGACGGTCTTATTTTCCGGAACAGTGCAAGGCGTAGGATTCCGTTACACAACACGCAGGATAGCGAGCCGCTTTGCGGTTACCGGTTTCGTGCGTAACATGTCCGACGGACGGGTTGAAGTCGTTGCCGAGGGCTCGCCGAAGGAAATTCAGACGTTTATTCAGGCAATTCAAACAGAAATGGGCCACTTCATCTCGAATACCGAGGTAAAAAAAAGCCCAGCCAATGGTCAGTTTAAGTACTTTGATATAAGCTTTTGAGTCGTAGCCCTTTTTTGACGGGCCGCGACCAGGTCTACGACTTCAAGCTCTAACATCGATACAGCAAGACGGTTTTTTATAATTCGAACAGATCCGATCCACGATACGTATGGAAAGCATGTAGTAGTATATCCATTCGCGGATCATTACAGCATAGCATTAGTTTGGTAATAATAGAACCGAGCGGGTAAACTGAAAAATGGTAAATCAGCTAGTTCTCTTTGCGGATTGGACGACTTGGGCAAAGCCGCTTTGGGTAGTCGCCCTGGGCGCGATTGCCGGTGTGGCGATCCTTTATGTTACTCTTCTGATTCTGCGATTGCTCTTGCCGCGTCTATCGGCCATTTGCTGGGGCACGGCCAAGGAAGCGCTTTCACAACCGCTGTTCTATGTGCTGTTGGCTTTCGGCGCCTTTGCCATACTATTTTCGTCGATCATTCCTTACTACACGTTCGGCGAAGACGTTAAAATGGTCAAAGAGCTTGGTCTGACCATCATAATGATCCTTTCGATCATATTGGCTGTCTGGACGGCCAGCGTATCGGTTTCCGAAGAAATCGAAGGCCGCACGGCACTTACGGTTCTATCTAAACCCATCCGCCGCTGGCATTTCATCTTGGGCAAATTCGCCGGGATTCTGGTTCCGGTCGCGCTTATGTTTATCATCCTGGGAGCTCTTTTCCTGGGCACGGTATCTTTCAAGGTCGTATATGACGCCCGCGAAAGTTCACAGCCCGAGCCAAGCTGGCAGCAATGCGCCATGGAGATGGACAAGATAGTACCCGGCCTGAGTCTGGCCTTCATGGAGGCCGTGGTAATGGCCTCGATCAGTGTCGCCATTTCCACGCGGCTGGCCATGCTGCCGAATCTGGTGATTTGCGGATCGATATACGCGCTGGGACACCTGGTGCCCACTCTGGTCAACTCGGCCGTGGGACAATTCGAATTCGTGCCCTTCGTGGCAAACCTTTTGGCCACGATCCTACCCATGCTCGATCATTTCACCATTTACGGAGCGATTTCCACCGGCGGCCTGGTCTCCTGGCAATACGTCGGCTGGGCCGGACTGTACAGCTTTCTCTATAGTATTTTGGCAATGCTAGTGGCGCTGTTGCTGTTCGAAGACCGCGATTTGGCGTAGTGATGGTTATCCGTCCATTTTGTGGTCCGATTCCGATGTTCGTCGATCGTCTTGCTGAATGTCGTGAGTGATAACAACATCCATGGGATCTTATTCGAGATGAATCACTCCCTGCCGCATTTGTACTTCTTCAGGTAGTATCGGAACTGATGGTACGAAAGTCCCAGGTTACGGGCGGCTTGAGCCTGATTACCTTCGCAACTGCGCAAAGCGTCGTGGATCAAGCGGGCGGCAAAGCCGTGAAGCTTTTCGTTAAACGAACCACGGTAGTGGGCCGGGTCGTCTTGCGGCAGCAGGCCGAGGTCTTCGGGGGTGATCTCGTCGGTCGTATCACGATAGGCGGCCCGCTCAACAAGGTTCTTCAGCTCCCGCACGTTACCCGGGAAGGAGTACGCCCGTAACACGTCGAGCGCCGAGCGGCTGAGAGTTTTACCACCGAAAGCAGGCGTTTCCCGGGCGAACTGGTCGAGAAAGTGCTGGGCGAGCACTTCCAGGTCACCATTGCGCTCCCGTAGTGGCGGCACCTCGATCGTCTCGAATGCCAGCCGGTCGTAGAGGTCGGCCAAGAACTCGCCCTGCCGGATCTGAGCTCGCAGATCGCGGTTGGTGGCGGCGATGATGCGGGCGTCGGTCTTCAACTCGGTCGTGCCTCCCACGCGCGAAAACGTGCCGTACTCGACCACCCGCAGGATCTTCTCCTGAAACGGTAGCGACATATGGCCGATTTCGTCGAGAAACAACGTGCCGCCATCGGCTTGCTCGAACTTGCCGTACTGCGTGGCATCTGCTCCCGTAAACGCGCCCCGTTCGTGCCCGAACAGTTCGCTCTCCAACAACGTGTCGCTGAAGGCGGCGCAGTTGACCGTGACGATCGGCCGCTTGGAGGCCCCGGAGGCGAAATGGATGGCCCGGGCCACCAGCTCTTTGCCGGTACCACGCTCGCCAATAATCAGCACGGGGCGCGGCACGGTGGCCACGCGGTGGATCTTCTCCAGCAGCGATTGCACTTGGGGCGAACGACCCACAATCCGCAGCCGCGCTTGGATCACCTCGCGAAGTTGCGCGTTGTGCTCATCGAGCAGCCGCTTGCGGTCGATCACTTCGAACAGTTTGCGAAGCTTGCCCAGCAATGTGGCGATACGCTGCCGCAACTTTTCGCCGAGAACCAGCAAGTCGGCAGCCCCGGCTGCGACTACTCGGGAAGCCAATTCGACGTTGCCGTGCTCGGCCACCACGACCACGGCGATGTCTTCGTCTACGTTGCGAAGCCGGGGAATCAGTTCCAAGCCAGACCGTGCTTGCCGGTCTGCGTCCTCATCGCCAAGCACGTCGGGCACGATCGCCAGGTAGCGTCGAACCGGATCGGCGATAGAGGAGATGAGCTCCTCAGTTGAGGAGACCAGGTGCACCTCCCAGCCGTCCGGGGCCTCCTCCCGGAAACCCCGCCGTAATGGGCCAAATTGCATGCCAGGCGGCTCAAAGATCACTATGCGGACGTTCATGAATTCGATTCTACAAGAAGATGTGACAAATTTCACTACATGTGGTGAAAATCGCTATCTCCCAAACAGGGGTGCTTTGACGTAACATCTTTTCGGAATTCAACTTACGCGAATCATTCGTAATGGCACCGGCGTTGCTTTCCTCGTCTGGGTGACTGCGGCTTATTAGGCCGTGGCGGGGAATTTCCGCAAGACCAAACCTATTTAGACGGCGACGCTTCGTTGCCGCAGGAGGAGGCTGCCATGTTAGGGAGAATCGCTTTGGCCGCAGGCATCGGATTGCTGTTGCTATTTATGGCTGTCGTTTGGCTCGACGCCGTGCAGCCGTACGTGGCGAACCGCCTAGCTTTGCAGCAAATGCAAGGCGACGAAGTCGCCACGGCGGCGCTGCGAGCCTCCGGCAGACTGGCATCCTATATGCCTATGTTGCTGTCGTGTACCTACATGGTGTGTTGCCTCACGATCTTTTGCGTCAGACCAAATTGGATTCGACGCGTATTTAAAAGGAGATACTGAAATGAGAAGAGTGTACTGCATTATTGTTTGTCTGACCACGTTTGCCGGTTGTGCCTACGATGTGCCAGTGTTCGTAACCATCGAGACGAGCGAAACCGCCTTCAACATCAAGTTGGAGGGGGAGGCCGATCAGGCCACGCTGAAATCGGAAGAGTACCTGCGCCAGAACATGATCTCGACGAAGCGCGTCCAGATCACCTACCACTGGGTCAGCCAGGGATACTGGGTTTTCAACGGTAAATACCTTCCCAACGAGCGGATTATCGTGGTGGACCGCGCCCCCGAGACGCGCGAGTGGGTAGCGGATCCCAAACGCGGCACCTCACAACGAGACGAAGGAATTTGGGTAGAGTCGAGCGATTCGGTTGGATTCTCCACCGGCATCAGCATTACTGCCCGCATTGCCAACGAGGACGATGCCGTGAAGTTCCTCTACAACTATCCGCCCAAGAGTAATCGCACGGTCAAGGTCATCAATAGTTTCAAGGATGACTACGCGGTGGGCGTGGCCCAGCTTGCCGACATCATGGACGGCGAAGTAAGGACGAAGATTCAGGAAGTGTTCGCCGAGAAGGCGGCCGAATACAATATGGACGAGTTGCGGAGCAAGAAGAAGGAGATCATCGCCGAGATTCGCCAGCAGGTGATCCCATTCTTCGCCCAGCGGGGAATCACCATCACGGCGATCGGCATGTTCGGCGGCTTCACCTACGAGAATCCGGAGATCCAGCAGGCCATCGACCAGGTTTTTAAGGCACAGCAGGACGAAGAGGTCGCCAAGGCCGAAGCCATGGCCGCCCGAGAGCGGAAAGAGGCTCTAAAGCTCAAAGGCGAGGGCGAGGCACAACAGAAGGTCGAGATGGCCCGTGGCCAAACGGAGGCGATCAAGCTCGAGGCGGAAGCCAAAGCGGCCGCCATCACCAGCGTGGCCGACGCCAAGGCCTACGAACTGGAAAAACTCACCGCCAATCCCGAAGCCTACCTGATGCTTAAAAAACTCGAAATCGAGGAGCAGCGTATGGAACGCTGGAATGGCCAGTACCCGCACTACTATTTCGGGTCGACGACCGACACCGGGCTGAACCTGTTCGTACCCACGCCCGAAATGAAGGCGGAAACCAACTTAAAACCGAACACCGACTGAAAAAGGGGCCGGTTGTAGAGCAGTTGCCCGGAAACACGACGGTAGTTCGTGAGGAAGGGCCAACTGAAAGATAACCGCTCGACAACATGACGTTGTGACTCCCATACGGTGCCCGGTGAAACGGGTTGGGGCTTTGCTGAGGAGCAATCCCATAGGGGATAGGCGGGCGAGGGCGGGAATCATTTCCGTGTGCCCCGTCACCATGACCATGTGGTGACGGGGCCATTTTCTTTTCAAAATATACTTGTCCTTCCATTCCTTAAGATACCTGCCCCTAAAATGCCTGTCACACCAATTATCGATTGATGCCACGCTCTAGAGCGTGTTCAGGCTTCGGGAAGACGCGTTCTTCGATTTTCAGGCGTGGTGAAAATTGTTCCCATTTCGTGAAAATGCGTTGATTTGCGTCACGGCTGGGGTTGTGGGGTGGTTTTTATTTTTTTGTGTTATGAGAGTGCGGCTTGGTGGCCATAAATTGTCTTGAGGTTTAGAGTTATGTGTTATATGGTGTTTTTTGCGAGTTGCGCTTTGCGACGTGCAAATTCTTAAGTCGTTATTTGGCAGGGAGATACAATTTTGGGGTATCGAACGTTTGACGCTGGTGGGGTATGGGGCGCGGAAGTTGTTGTTTGGGTTGGCGTTAGGGAATGATGTGAGAGGGGGTGACGGGATTAGCGCGGGGTTTATAAACCCGGCGCACAGGGTTGGTCAGCAGGGAGTTAACCATGGGTTAATTTGCTCCATGGTTGGGGCCTCGTGGCATAAAAAAGGTTTTGCGGTTTGTTATTATGCGGCGGAGACTGTAGCGTGTTTACCTTTCAGGTCAACACGCTACAGTGGAACACTAGTGAATTCATCTGAATATTATATGGTGAGAGCAGAATAGTCATTGTTTTTGTAAGTATTTTGGGAAAACACTTGAAAACAAGGTTTTTTTTGCTATGTTTTCTTTCATGCCACATGAGTTGGCAATCGGCATAGTCCGGAGCTTGAACGCTCACTTAAGAATAACGCCCATCGAGCAAGGTGGGTTTTCTAATTAAGGAGGGTGAGACATGTTGCGGTTTGCTATATTGATGCAGTTGGCCATGACGATTTGCCTGTTTACCGTGCCTTGTTATGCGGACATCCCGCTGTCGCTTCAGCAAGGCCAGTCTGGCTACACCGGCTGTGGTGATACCTACCTGGACGTCGATCACTACGCCGAGAACTTCGGCAACGACGAGGACCTCGTCACCGAGGATAACAGTGATCCACAGAATTTCCTGGTTCGGTTCGATTTAACGTCTGCTCTGCCTAGCGGCGCGAATGTCCAGTCGGCCAGCCTGAGCGTCTACTACTATGACGACGTCCAAATGCTGGGCGACGACTATCTT
>JAFGTN010000802.1 GCA_016934075.1 Pirellulales bacterium | reverse complement strand
GTCCCGGGGGCGGCATCCTGGTATCGTCGTTGGGCGATGACGCCGTGGTGCTCGGCGCCGTGGCACTTGCGCGGATGGCGGTCGGCGATAATCCCTTTAAAAAACAATCCATCGTTCATCCCACACGCGATGAACTGAAGCTCGATTCGTCCGTCGTTTGCTGTGGTGAAAAGAACTTCAAGCGAGATTTCTATATTACGGTCAACGGTAAATGCAAGGCCCAGAAACCATCGCTTTCGGAATCGAAAATGGGAAAGATCGAGCTCAATCCCGGCGATTTGCTCAAGGTTTGCGAAGGCGGACCGGCGACCTTGTTTATCGGCACGGGGCTAAGTGCAAAGAAAGATTCGTCCAGTGTCGAATTGAGCGAGCGTGCGGCCTTGTACCTTGCCCAGCGAAAAATTGACGTGGAACTTCTTTCCACGCCGAAGGCGGTAAAGGCTTACAATGCGCATGAGGGCCGCAAAGCGGCCTTGATTCGCGTCGATTCGTAACGGTTACTCTTTTGGGCGAGAGATGGGGCGGAACTGTCGCGGCGATTTTTCGTCGGCCCGCACCGCGTCCACGGCGTTATTGTAGAAGGTTTCTTGTGCGCGGACACGTTTGCCCTTTTTCTTCACGCGTTCGTAGCTGCCGTCGCTGAGCAGGCGGTGGGAGTTGGTATTATCGGCAAAGCAAGTTTGCAGCATTTCGATGATCCGCCGCCGCAGTGGCGCGCTGCTGATGGGGAATAGAGTTTCCAGTCGTTTGCTCAGGTTGCGCCGCATCCAATCGGCACTGCTGAGGTAGACCTCTTCATGTCCGCCGTTACGGAAATAGAAAACCCGCGCGTGTTCGAGGTAGCGGTCGACAATGGAACAGACCTTGATATTGTTGGAGACGCCCTTCACGCCCGGCCGCAGACAGCAGATGCCGCGGATGTTGAGCATAATTTTCACGCCCGCCTGGCTGGCACGATATAGGGCCTTGATTATCTCCGGATCTTCCAGCGAATTCATCTTGGCCACGATCAGGCCGGGAGCTTCGGCTGTTGCGGCTTGGACTTCGCGGTCGATCATATCGAGGAACCGCTGCCGCAAACCGGTGGGCGCGATTTCAAGTTTCGACCAGCCCACGATTTCGGAATTGCCCGTAAGCAGGTTGAAGAACGAGGCAACGTCTGTTGCCAGGTCGCGGTCGCAGGTCATCAGGCCGATATCGCTGTAGAGTCGCGCCGTTTTGTCGTTATAGTTGCCGGTGGCCAGGTGCACGTAGCGGCAGATGCGCCGCGATTCGCGGCGCACGATCAAAAGCGCCTTGGCGTGTGTCTTGTAGCCCGCGATGCCGTAGATCACATGGCAGCCGGCGTCTTCCAGGCGTCGTGCCCAGTTGACGTTCTGGGCTTCGTCGAAGCGAGCCTTGAGTTCGACCAGAACCGTGACTTCCTTACCACTTTCGGCGGCGCGTTCCAACGCGCCGATAATGGGCGAGTCGCCGCTGGTTCGATAGAGTGTTTGTTTGATGCAAAGCACATTGGGATCGTCGGCCGCCTGATTTATAAGTTGCACGACAGGATCGAAGCTTTCATAAGGGTGGAAGAGTAAAACATCGCGGTCTTGGATGGCTTGCCACAGGTCTTCGCTTCCGAGCAGGTCGGCCGGCGGCTGCGGGGTCCAATCGGGGATCTTGAGGTTGGGGAAGCCCGGCCAGACGGCGATTTGGAAAAGGGCCGTGGCATCGAGCATGCCGTCGATTTCGTAAATGTCCTCTTCGCCGACTTCGAGATACTCCACCAGCCAGTTTTTGATGCGCCGGTCGGCTTCTTTGGAGATTTCCAACCGCACGGCACCACGCCGGCGACGAGAGAGGACGGCCTCTTCCACCGTTTGCAGAAGATCGCCGGCTTCGTCGTCGTCGATGGCCACGTCGCCGTCTCGCGTGATGCGGAACATGGCCGTTGCCAGCGCTTGCGATTGCGGGAAAATTTTCGTGAGGTTATCGGCGATCACGTCTTCCAGGCGCACTAATTGGACTACCTCATCGCCGGGCAATTCCACGAATCTCTGCAGTCCGGCGGGCACGGAAACCACCACGATTTTTTCGCCGCCGTTATTACCGTTGATCCCGTCCATTACGGCCGCCACATGAAGACGCAAGCCGGGCAGCAAGGGACAGGGTTCCAACTCTTCCACGGCCAAAGGTGTCACGACCGGCATAACCTCTCGCGCGAAGTAGCTTTGCAGTCGAGCGCGCTGCTCGTCGGACCACTCTTGGGATTCGAGTACTTGAATGCCGTTCTCGGCCAGTTCGGCCAGAGCATTATGGATTCCGGTCGATTGTTCTTCGACCATTTGGTGGGCCCGTTTGCTGAAAGCGTCGAGTTGTTCGGCGGGTGTCATGCCGCTGGGATCGCGCTGCCGCCGCTTGGCCTTGCGTTGCTGTATCAATCCGGCCACGCGGATCATAAAGGCCTCGTCGAGATTCGAGCTGACAATGGCCAGGAACTTCAGCCGTTCCAGCAGCGGCAAGCTTTTCGAAAGCCCTTGTTGCAAAACGCGGTCGTTGAATTCAAGCCAGCTCAATTCGCGATTGATGAACAGTTCCGGCGACTCTAAATCACCCATCTAGGCTTCCTCCAGACGAATACCCATTCCGTAAATTTCCTCGAACAGCCCGCCCTTTCTGGCGATGGAGCGTTTCTCCAGCAACAGGTCCACCACACCCGGCACCGATACGATCAGATCGTCTCCTTGCCTTTCGAACTGTAGTGCCGAGGAATCGGGGATATGGCCTTGCGAGAGCGCGTCGGCCACTCGCAGTATGGCCGCGAGCTTGTTGATCACCACGCGTTGCTCGCGCGGCAGAGCAGTATATTCGATGTGGGCGGGCTTGGGGCCGCTGCGGCGGTGGTAGCGCGCGATGTGTGCCACCGTTGTCATTTCCTCGCGACTGAGCCCGAACAACTCCGAGTTCATGATCAAGTAATACGAGTGTTTGTGGTGCGAGCGGTCGCTGATGTACGCGCCGATTTCGTGCAAAATGCCCGCCACGCGTAGCAAGAGCCGGTATCTGCTGTCCAGACCGTGATCGGTTCGCAGTTCGTCGAAGAAGCGAACGGAGATATCCGCCACATTTTTTGCGTGCGCCATATCGGCATGGAATTTTTCGGCCACCGATATGGCCGATTGCACCACGCTTTCGTAGAGAGCCTGGTCTTCCTGGCCAGTCACGCTGCGCGCCAATTCCAGCAACAAACCGTCGCGCATGGAAATGCTCGAGACGATCATCTTGTCGGCCTTTGTTTTCTTCAGCAGAATCTGATAGACCAGCAAGGCCGGGTTGAGAGTTTCGGCCTCGGCAAAGGGGAGGCCGTAGCGTTTGGAAAGGGCCTCGGTGGTGCGTTTCGAGCAATGTTTCACCAGGCGGTCGAAGTCTTCGGCTTTTATTGAGTGTATTTCCGATGATGCCGTTTGCTCGCCGACTTCGTGGGCTGCGAAACGCGCGTCGCTGCCCACGGCGATGAAAGTATCGATCTTGTCCAGCGAGAGCGAGCCGGGCGTGGACGCCGTTTCGTTGAGTATATGTTGGCGGTAGAGATCGGCCGAGCGTTCGGGCGATTCTTCGCTGGTGCCCAAAAGCTCTTGCAGGCGGATGGTTCCCAGTCGCAAGCTCAACGAGTTTACTATTTCGTCCTTGTGCATCACTGTCAGCAACGTGCTGCCGCCGCCCACGTCGGCGATAAGCGTGTTTTCGCCGGTTTCCAGAACGTCGCCCACTGCCTCGCGAACGGCCGATACCGTTAAGCGGCTCTCCTCGGCGGTGCCGATCACCTCGATGTGCAGGCCGGTGGCCATGAAGATGCGATCAAGCAGCGTATCGGCGTTTGTGGCCTCGCGCACGGCGCTGGTGGCCACGCCGCGTACCTGCTCGACGTCGTAGAGACGCAGGATGCCCACATAGTCGCGCAGGATGTCGACGGCCGAACGCATGCTCCGCCCACCCAGCCGTCCCTGGCAGAAAGTGTCTTGTCCCAGGCGCACGGCACGCTGCAGGCGTTCGAGGATTTCGAACCGGCCGTCGGGCAAGACCTCGGCCACCACCATGCGAATGGCGTTAACGCCGATGTCTATGGCCGCCACCGTTCGGTGTTCGCCGTCGTTGTTGGGTTCTCCGTTTGCCATGATCCTTTTGCTCTCCAGTCGGATCTATTGCGAGTCGAGCGGTTTTTTTGGTTGTGTTTTGCTCCGGCGGGGGCTTCTCTTGCCGGGGGATTTCTTGGATGCGGTCATTTTTTTAGTGGTTGATTTTTTCGCGGCGGTTTGGATGGGTGTTGCGTCAGGAAGTTTGATTTCCAGGGGCGAAATGGATACCATGCCGCTGTCTATCGCTGCCCGAAGTTTTTTGCAGGTGTTGCGCCGTTTGCACAAATGGCAGCGGCTGCCGCCGTGGCATAGGTGAAATTTTGCTTTTTTGCCGGCCCGTTTCCGCCTCGGTTTTTTATCGAGTGTTTTCAGTAAGTCGTCCCATTTTCCCTGCCGCTTGAGTGTTTTCCAGAGCTTGACCAGATCTCTGAATCGTTTTTTACGTCGCGACTTG
Source organism: Pirellulales bacterium (assembly GCA_016934075.1). Lineage (GTDB taxonomy): Bacteria > Planctomycetota > Planctomycetia > Pirellulales > Thermoguttaceae > JAFGTN01. The sequence continues at coordinate 5,278 of JAFGTN010000802.1, read as the reverse complement.
CACTGGCGTCGGAGGTAATTGAATCCCTTGTTCAAGTCGTCGAAGGCCGGTTTTTGGCCGTAGGCTTCGATGACTTGTTCGCGTTGATAGCGCTTGAAGGCGCCGAGTTTGTCGTACCAGATGTCGCAGTCGTGGATGTCTCCCAGAACGATTTGCAGTCGCTTGATAGTTTGAATGCTCTCGTCCAGCCGGCCGTGGTAAACGGGGGCGGCGATTTCCATCGTGTATCGCAGTCGCTTGGCCGCGATCCGCATTTCGTGGTGTTGCTTTTTCTTTTTGCTCGAAGCCAGGCTGTCTTCATACGATTGTAATTCCGTCAGGTGTTCTTGGATCTTTTCGCCCAGGCGGTCGAACACCAGTTGCGAGTAGGGAGTTTTTCGCGGTTTGCCGCGACCGGATTTACCTTTGCGGATTTTTCGCGTGCTGATCTTGCCCACGTCGGCAAGTATCTCCTTGGCCGCGTGCAGGATCTCTTCCAACACGCCGCTGCGCTCGATGCAATCGATCTCGTGCAGAACCAGCGGCTGGCATCCCTCACGCTGGCGTTCGAGGTCGACCAGCAGTCGGGCCAACGCGCGGCTGGCCGGGCGCTTCTTCAGGCCGGTCAACTGCCGGGTGAGTTTCTCGATGTGTACGTCGCAGTCGCGGGCGGTGCCCAACTCGGTGGTGATCCGCTTGATCGCATCTCGCCAGCGATCCACCATCTTGTCCGAGAAACAATCGCCGAACATCGCCAGCCCGGCGCGCAGGCGCCGAGATGCCACGCGGGCCTGGTGGACGTGCTCCACGTCGAGCGATTCGCGAATCCCCACCAATTCGGTGGCAAGCTGTTTGACTTGCTCGCGCAAATAGCAAGCGGCCAAAAAACGGTAACTATCGTCAATCGATGTATCCATCACACACCCGCCGCTCGAACAGCTTTGAAACGCGTTCGAATTTGAAATTGCGCGTCCATATTAGAAAAATTAGCATGTGTTCCTGAAGGGTAAACATGCGGTGGAGCGCAAGATCAATCGATAATTGGTTTGAAAAAATCACACCCGAATCCATTCGAACCGCCTGTGTATCCTCCAGACAGCCCAATATAGTATAGGAGGCTGCGGATTGCCATGGGCCGGGGTTTTTCTAAAAAAGTGCGCAAGATGTATGAGGGAAACGCTTTAAGGAAAAATATTCCTCGCCGGGAGGGCCATCTTATGCGTCAAGTAGCTGGTGTGAAATAGTTATTTATGTACACCCAGCAGGGGGGCTATATGCCTGTAGAGGTTGGTGTGTAAGCAGTCCGATGGTTTGATTTTGTTTGTAGTACTGCCTTCAGGCGGAAAATGGATTGGCTGAGATGTTACTCGTCGTGAAACTCATCGACCGGATCGCCGCCGTTTCGGGTAATGAGGTGCATGTACAGTATGGGATCGATGTCTTCGAAAACGCTTTTCACGCTGCCGTCGGCCAGCGTGTGGTTGACTATGCCGGGGTGCTGGCTGCTGGGGCCGTGGATCCAGGCGGAGGCGCCGGGGGAGGTATCGTCCGACTTGGCGTAGTTGCCTGGGTCGTAACAGGTCTTCACGTTGGAGTCACGGCCGCGGTTCAAATGCGTTTTAGCGTTGATGGGGATGCCGTAGTTCTTGCCGTCGTTGTTACCCGCAGCCTGGAATTTCGGGTCGCCCACCAATCCGACAACGCCGGCCGTTGCGCCTTCGTACCATGCGGCTCGTGTTGTTTCACGTGTTTCACAGAGCAAAATCGTATTGGAGCATCCGTCTTTGACGTCCTTGATGGCCGTCTTTGAACCGGGATACATGATCCCGTTGGGATGTGACTCACCGCCTTGAAATTCAAGGTCGTCATCGGAACCATTGGTGCCCCATAGGCTCTTGCGAGGGAAGAAAAGGTGTCAGGCCCCATTTCTTCCTCCGGCACCTTTTCGAATCTAGTTTCTGATCCAACAGTCATTGACATTTATCGAGGTGTCACTGTTACAAACTAGAATCCGTACTATAGCATTTGCCATGCCGCTTCGACGCGGGCGATTCCATCGGTTATGGTGTCTTCCACGCTGCGGCCGGGCCAGGGAATCATTTCCAAGATTAGATCGCCGCGGTGGCGGCTGTTCAGATAACCGACTTCCAAAAGACAACGCAGTATTTCAGCCAGTTGGGGTGTGTCTATTTCGCCGCCGGGGAAACCGATAGGCGGGTGCTTGTCGCCATATAAAGAGTGTTCGCGATTTTTTAGAACGCAGTTTCCCAAGTGTACGCGACGCAGGTGAGGCGCCACGGTTCTGATGGCATCGGCGAAAGTCTCGTTCATCAAGGGCAGATGAGCCACGTCCAATTCGATGCCGAAGTTGTCCACTTCGGGCATGAGAGATTCGATAAGCTTCACGCATTCCGCGGTCGAACCATACAAAAAACACTTGTCGATATCCGTGTCGAACGGTTCCAGCATGGCCGTTATGCCGTGGGGCGCGCAGCGGCTACAAAGCCACCGGCAGAAATCCGCAAAGGTCTCGTAATGGGCTTGCGTGGCATCTTGCGGTTTGGGCCGGCCGGAAGGAACGATCAATCCGTTTCCGCCCGCAACGGCAACTTGCTCAATAATGTCATCCAGTACAACGCGGATTAATCCCTGTATGGCGGCGGCAGGATCGGCCAGGGAAATCTGCTTGAAAGGAAACAAATGAATGGCGAAGGTTATATTCTCTTTGCCGCACTTGCCAAAAAGCTCGATCAGTTTTGTGCGGTGCTGCTCCCCATAGGGCACGAAACAGTCGAAAGTTTCAATATCCGGGCGGCGGGCAAGGGATGCCAGGGTCTCGAGTTGATAATCGAAATTTTCCGTGCAACTGGGGTAAAGCATGTGATGGCATAACCCCAGACGAGCGTATTGGCGAATATCTTCTTCCATATCTTATGAATCCTGCTCCATCTCAGACTGTGCCCGCAATTTTCGTTGCCAATAATCAGCCCACGCCGCCGTTGCGCTATTCGCGGAAATCAAAAACGTGCGTTCGTCCCGCATATCGTCGGCATTCAACCTCCGAAAGGAATCGAGATACGGCCCCTCGTTGAGTTCCACCTCGAACTCCACTGGTGTTTCGACCCTGTATGGCCGCACTCGGGGTGGATTTATGACGATCTCTTCGGACGCGACGCGCACGCAGGCAGTGGTTTCAGAAAGCGGATAGCAACTCGCCCCGGACTCGCCGTGCGCTTCTTTAACGGCCACGACGCTCACGCCTGGCAGCAATGCTTTGGCCTCGGCCGCGCCCGCCGAGTCAGCGACCACCAGGAGCGTTGCCACGTCCAGGTCTCCGGCTATCGCCGCTTCCATGCCGATCTCGCCGACCGAAATACCGTTCAGTCTCAGGTCGCGGATATCGAGCTCGTAGGTGTGGGGCAACAGCCCGCCGGGCGTTTCGGCCTTGGAATGAAATCCCAAGAGCACGACACCGTCAAATGTCTCGTCCAGGCCGCCTGGCCAGTCGGCCCTGTATGGAGGCTTGCCGCAAATAGCGGTCACGCCCCGGGGCAGCCATGCCGGATCGATATTGCGACCGTAGTAGTGCTCGTCGTAAACAACAATTTCCTCGGCCCCGCCCGACATCAGTCCTTCGATGACCGCCATCAGGTCGGCCTTGAACATGCGGCGTCCGAATTCGTATTCCGCTTTGCCCGGCTCTGCCTGGGTGTAACTTACCACGCCGCTCACCCCCTCGATGTCGCAGCGTATCATGTATTTTTTCTGAAGCATAAATTACTCCGGATATTGAAGCCGATTTTCGCCATACGCTCTGCATTTTACAGAATGTCACGATTTTACGAAACCGCCTCGTTCAGATGCCGCCGGTGATGTTCGTCTTTTCCTTGGCGACCTGATATACGGCCACGATGTTTTCGACCGGAATGTCGGGCTGATATATCTGGCTGGGTGCGAATATATAGCCGCCTTGTGTTCCCAATGCTTTGAGTATCTGCCGGGCGTGTTCCCGACAGTCTTCCGGCGACCCGCTGGGAAGAATATGCTGAGTGTCTATCCCGCCGTGAAATACGATTTTTCCGCCGAACGATTCTTTCAACTTGTCCGGTTGCATGTTTACCGCCGAGACCTGGACCGGATCGAGAATATCGACACCCGCCTCGATCAGCAAGGGGATCAGTTTCGAGACGGCTCCACAGGAATGCATCATCACCCGCAGACCGTATCCGTGGGCGTGTTTGCACAAACGCCTGATATTATCAAGGAAAAAATCCTCCCACATCACGGTGCTGAACAGCAGGCCCTTCTGGTGGCCGAAATCGTTGCCGAAGAACCAGACATCCATTTTCCCTTTTAAGAGAGAAAAAACGCCTTCATTCAGTTCCAGGTACATATCGGTCATGCGATCGACCAATGTTTGGATCACATCCGGCCGCAAGGCCATGTCTGTCAGGAACTCTTGAAAGCCGTACATGCGATAGCTGTCGCCGAGAATTCCGGTCCAAAGCCCGCCGATAAGTACCCGTTTTTTGTGTGTTTCGCAAATTTCTTGCAGAGGCGAAAAGTCGAAATCTGCCGCTTTCGGCCATCCATGACCAAGGATATCCTTGGCGGTGGCGCCACCTTCAAACGGCCCTGCAATCACCTCATCGACAAAAAACTTGCTGTCGTATGCGCCCCGTTGCCAGCGGATTCCCAAGGGGCAAACTCGTTCGGATTGTGTTTCCTCTAAATCCCGGCCGATATAAAAGGGTTTGTAGCCTTCATTCTGCGAAATGTCGCGGCCCGGCAAATAGTAGAAATCGCACTCCAAAGCGTCGAGCAGTTCCTCCTCGGTGGACACTTCAAGATATTCGCACAAGCGGCGGTCCGCCTCGGGGTGGGCCAAATAATCGATGGGGCTCCGATCCGCCTCGCGATGCTCACAGGCGGCCAGGAATCGTTCCTTATGATTCATTTGCATTCTCCCCGCAAGCTCCAAACAGTTAGTTCGGCCAACTCTTCCTTTTGCCCGCCACGAAACAGGAAAGATAGGGCGTAAGCCAGGATAAACACAAACACATTCACGACGACATGCATCCAGAACTTGTCCGGTAATGACTTTGCAATTGATGAAAAATATTTATGTCCCAGCGGCGAATCGAGAAACAACCAGCCGCATACCGCCAGCACTCCAGCCCCTACCGCGATGATCGCCGCCCTGTTGTCGACTCGTAGGGTAAGCATTCCCAGCAAGGTCAGAGCCAACAAACCTCCGCCGGAAACGGATTGGATCAATACCTGCAGATCCTGGAGGGTT
>JAFGTN010000801.1 GCA_016934075.1 Pirellulales bacterium | reverse complement strand
GCATCACCGTCAACAAGAACATGATCCCCTTCGACAAGCGCAAGCCCATGGATCCCTCGGGCATCCGCATCGGCACGGCGGCCCTAACAACCCGCGGCATGGGCATTGAAGAAATGAGCAAGATCGGCGGGTGGATCGTATCGGCACTAAAGAGCCCGGACGACGAGAAACTGGTCGAGGGGATCCGCACGCAGGTTTTGGAACTCTGTGACGCGTTTCCGGTACCGAGCGATCGGGAGGTGGGGTAAACAGTAGCAGCGTCGCACAAGTTCTCGAACCAGGAAGTATGAAGGATGCGATAGGTAAGCACATCCAATTCGTGCAAACAGGGGGATTGCGACACTCGTGAGCCACCCACTTGGATGGTTGGCAATTTTTGCCAATTGTGATATACTTGGCGTAGTAGAAAGAGTTACTCTGTGGAAATACGAATATGCCTACGCGAAATGTCAATTTGACGGAACACTTCGACAAATTCGTGGTCGAACAAGTTTCTTCCGGTCGATTTAAAAACGCCAGCGAAGTCATGCGTGCCGGACTCCGTCTGCTCGAAAATCAAAATCATGAAGAAGAAGAGAAATTAGCCTTGCTCCGCTCGCTGGCAGCGGAAGGATTCGATGCATTGGATCAAGGGCAAGGAACCGTCGTTGACAACCCACGAGATCTTCGGGAATTCATTGGCCGGATCGGTCTTCGCGCCGTCCGAAAAGCCTGACGCTTCTACCCTCTACTCCTTGGATTTATGTCCAACTATATCATATCTCCAGCCGCCGAGCACGACATCGAGTCGATTCTCGCTTGGACGCATCAGCAGTTTGGAGAGTCGGGACGTCTTCGATACGAAGCCTTATTGGTTCGCGCCATCCTTGATGTAGCCGATGATCCCCAACGCATGGGCAGCCGTAGACGCCCGGAGATTCACTCAGACGCTCGGACTTACCATCTTTGGCATAGTCGGAATCGTGTTGAGGCGGCCGTCGGTCGGGTACTTCACCCTCGCCACTTGCTGCTCTATCGAAATCGCGATGATGGTCGAATCGAAATCGGCTGCATACTTCACGACAGCATGGATTTTTCTCAACACCTCCCGGAAGAATACAAGCCCACAAATATCGACGACACAGAAAAAGAGCTTTGAATCATGAAACGACGCGACTTCCTTAAAGCCACTTCGGTGTGCACGTATACGGCCCTCACTCTTAATCCACTCGAACGGCTGGCTTTGGCAGAAGAGGAACCCAAGCCGGAACAACATGGGGGCAAAATACCGCGTCGGCGTGGATTTAATCTGCTGGAAAAGTTCATGGTCCACAATAACGAGCCTTTTCTCGAATCGGATTTCGCTTGGATGCGGGGTTGGGGATTCGATTTCGCGCGGCTGCCGATGGACTATCGCTGTTGGACCGATCCGGCCGATCCTTACAAGTTCGACGACAAGGTGCTGGGCGAGATCGATCAGGCGGTCGAGTGGGGGAAGCAATATGGCGTGCACGTGAATCTCTGCCTGCACCGCGCGCCCGGCTACACGGTGGCCAATCCCAAGGAGAAGCTCGATCTGTGGAAAGACGAAGAGGCGCAGCGGCAGTTCGACCACCAATGGACGCAGTTCGCCCGGCGGTACAAGGGCGTGTCCGCCGCGCGTCTGAGTTTCGATTTGGTGAACGAACCGGCGCAAGTCTCGGCCGCGTCGTACTGCAAGGTGGCGCGCCGCGTGGTGGCGGCCATCCGCAAAGTAGATCCACAGCGGCCGATCGTATCCGACGGGCTGCAATGGGGACGCGTGCCAATCTTCGAACTAGCCGACCTGGGCATCGCGCAAAGCACCCGCGGCTACGAGCCCATGCAGGTGAGCCACTACAAGGCAACTTGGGTTTGGAACAAAGGCAATTGGCCCGAGCCCACATGGCCGCTCGTGCGCGGTGATAAAATCATCGACCGCGAGTGGCTGCGGAAAAAACAAATCGAGCCTTGGAAGCGGCTGGAGGCGAAAGGCGTGAACGTGCACGTGGGTGAGTTCGGCGTCTTCAACAAAACACCACACAAGGTGGCCATGGCCTGGCTTACCGACTTCATGGGCCTCTGGAAAGAAGCCGGCTGGGGCTGGGCCATGTGGAACCTGCGCGGCGGTTTCGGCATTGTCGACAGCGACCGCCCCGGCACCCGCTACGACTCGTTCGAAGGGCATAAACTAGATCGCGAAATGCTGGAGCTGATGCAGAGGTCATAGCGGGGTATGAGCAGTGGGCTCTAGCAGCCCGTTGAATAAGTCGGATTTATGAGTTTTGAGTGCCACTGCTGGCTTGTCCAGCAGTGAGTGCAGAAAATGTCCGAAAAACACTGCTGGACAAGCCAGCAGTGGCACACTTTTTCAACGAGCTATTAGGCCCGTAGTCTGTATTGTAATCCGGCCTACTTGACATCCCCGCCGGATTTTTGCTAGCCTACTTGTATGCTTACCGTTTACTTTCCCGGCGATTATGCCCGCTTCGCCGACCTCCGCTGCCCTCTTTTATTCTCAAAAGGACCGTCCCACCATGAAACGTTTTAATTCCGTACTCATCTCGACTCTTCTCGTTTTTACCATCGCACCGCTAGCGACAGCCACGGTGGATACGCCCTTCAACGGCAAGGACCTATCCGGCTGGAAGTTCAAAAAACCGGCCGACAAAAGCAAGTGGACCGTGGGAGTTGCCGAAATCTCGAAAGATAATCCCAAGCTGTTGACGGTAAATAAGGGTACCGGCGATCTGATCAACAACCTGCCGGTGGCCAAGCATCGCCAGTCGGTCGACATCTACAGCGAGTATACGCACGGCGACGCCGTGATCGATCTGGAAGTGATGGTACCCAAGGGCGCGAACTCGGGCATATACGTTCACGGCGAATACGAGATCCAGGTGCTGGACAGTTATGGGAAAGACAAGGCACCCGGCCCGGGTGACATGGGAGCCGTCTACGGCGCGCAGCCACCCACTAAACCGCTTTACAAGAAGCCGGGCCAGTGGAGTACTTACCACATCGAGTTCCGCGCACCGCGTTTCGACGTGTCGGGCAAGAAAACCGCAAACGCCCGTTTCGTCAAGATCGTCCTCAACGGTCGCGCGATCCACGAAAACCTGGAACTCAAAGGCCCCACGCCTAGCGGCGTGACGGGCAAGGAACACGCCCGCGGACCGATCATGTTCCAAGGCGACCACGGCCCGGTAGCGTATCGAAACATCCGCATCACGCCGATCGACGACAAGTGTGAATCGAAGGATAAAAACACCCTGCGGGTATCCACTTTCCAAAGCGACGTCACCATCCCCATGGGGCAAATACTATACTCGCATCCGGTGAAAACCATCGAGCATCCGCTTATGGCCAAGGGCATCGTGGTAGAAGACGGCAACACTCGTTACGTGCTCTGCGCCGTCGATTGGTGCACGATGCGAAACCTGACCCACGACATGTACCGGCAAAAACTGGCCGACGCGGTGGGGACGGATGTGTCGAACGTGGTCGTCCAGTGCGTACATCAGCACACGGCCCCATCGCACGACGGCTCGGCGCAAGTGATCCTGAACAAACACAAAAACCCGCCCAAGTTCCGCGACCTGAAGTTCCTCGACGAAGTTACCACCCGCCTTGCTGCCGCGGCCAAGGCTTCTTTGAGTAAAATGCGGGAAGTCGACCGAATCGGCACTGGGCAGGCCAAAGTCGACCGCGTGGCATCCTCGCGACGTATCATGGTCGGCGACAAGCTTCATGGCCGCATGAGTTCCACCAAGAACCCCAAGCTGCAAGCCCTGCCCGAAGGTTTTATCGATCCCTGGCTGAAGACCATCACCCTGGCCAAGGGCGACAAGCCGGTAGTGCGATTACACTACTATGCCACTCACCCGCAGAGTTTCTATCGTGACGGTCGCACAAGCTGGGACGTGCCCGGCATTGCCCGACAGCGGCTGGAAGAGAAGGAAGGCATTTTTCAGATCTACTTCACCGGCTGCGCGGGCGACGTGGCCATGGGCAAGTATAACAACGGTACGCGAGAAGCACGGGCCGCCTTGGCCGAACGACTCTATCAGGGCATGGCCGCATCGGCCGCTTCGACAAAGCTGGTGCCGCTGGGCAAGCTGACATGGCGAACGGTCGAGGTCCAGTTACCCTCAAAAACCGACGATAAACACGACAAGGCCAAGAACCTGGCCATCGTGGCCGACACGAAGGTCAAGGATTATGACCGCGTCCGCGCCGCCTCGCGAGTGGCTTGCGCAGAGCGGTTGGCCAAGCCCATCAAACTCTGCTCGCTCGAGATCGGCGACATCCACATAGTGCACCTGCCCGGCGAACCCATGCTGGAGTTCCAGATGTACGCTCAAAAAACTTTGCCCGAAAAGTTCGTAGCCGTAGCCGGCTACGGCCTGGGCACACCCTGCTACATCTGCACCGAAGAGTCCTTCAAGCAAGGTGGCTACGAACCGGGCGCGTCGGCGGTGCAGCCGAAATCGGAAGGGATTCTCAAGACGGCAATCCGGGGGATGTTGGGGGTGGAGTAAAACCGGAAATCGAATGGCTCAAAAGATGCTAAACGAAATGCCATTTATGGAACACTAATATCCGCTAATCGACACTAATAAGACAATCACCATTAGAGTCAATTAGCGGATATTAGTGTTCCGTTTTTTAATGGTTAATCGATGATGAATGCAGGTACACACTGGGCCAATTATTTGCGATTTACTTTACACATCGCAAATCTGCACCGCCTCTCGTAGCGATTTCAGCTTATCCTTGTTTCGCGGCCTGAACTCTTGGCCCACGAAGCCTTTGTAGCCGGTGGCGACGATGGCTTTCATGATCGGCGGGTAGTAGATCTCTTGGGTTTCGTCGATTTCGGCGCGGCCGGGATTGCCGCCGGTGTGGTAGTGGGCGATGTAGGGGGCGTTCTTTTTGATGGTACGGATCAGATCTCCCTCCATGATCTGCATGTGATAGATATCGTAGAGCAGCTTCATGTTTTCTGAACCGATCGTTTTGCATAGCTTGACGCCGAAGTCGGTGTGGTCGCAAAGATAGTCTTTGTGATCGACCTTACTGTTGAGCAGTTCCATAACGAGCGTAATATTGTTTTTCTCGGCCGTTTTCAATATCCGTTTGAGGCCTTTGACGCAACTTTGGAGCCCCTCTTCGTCGTCCTGCCCGTTGCGGTTGCCCGAGAGGCAGATGACGTTTTTAAATCCGGCGGCTGCCACTTGGGGAATC
>JAFGTN010000800.1 GCA_016934075.1 Pirellulales bacterium | reverse complement strand
GGGGAGCTCTTTGTGGAGTGGGGGCTGTCGGTGAAGAAGCGCTCACCCTTTCCCCATACGATCCTATGCGAGTTGACCAACGAGTGGATCGGCTACGAGCCCACGGCAAAAGCCTTCCAACAAGAGGGTTACGAGACCCTTGCGGGCGTGAACCATGTGTCGCTTGAGGGGATCCAGAAGCTGGTGGATACGGCGGTTGAGTTGCTGGAGGATTTGTGGGAGGCGGATGAAGCTAGCCGCGCGCCATCACGACCGTGAGGCTGTGGATATGTTGGCTCGTTTGCCAGGCTCTTATGTAGGGAAATATACAAAAGTCCAAGACTTTGTCTATTCGTCTCATTCCATCTTTTGTTCCCCGGAAAATCGTAGACAAGGCCGTTGTCTGCGTGATATCCTTGAGCAAAACTATCCATATATGGAGACCTCAAGATGTCCCGGCTACAATTTTTACAGGGAAATGCAATGATTAAATTGCTAACCATAAGCTATATTTTCGGTTTTTTAATCAGCATCGCAAGTGCAACCCAACTGGAAAAGGACTTTAAAACTCCCCCCGATTCCGCCCGGCCAGGCGTGTACTGGTATTTCATGGACGGGAACCTGAGTCGTACAGAAATGACCGCCGACCTCGAGTCGATGAAAAAAGTGGGGCTTGGGAATTTGGTTTTCCTCGAGGTAAACGTGGGCGTGCCGCGCGGGCCGGTTGATTTTATGAGCGATGAATGGCAGGGATTGTTTGCTCACGCGGTCCATGAAGCGGAACGTCTGGGAATCGATATTACTTTGGGTTCCGGTCCTGGCTGGGCAGGCAGCGGAGGCCCCTGGGGCAAGCCCGAACAGGCCATGCAGCATCTGCTCTTCAGCGTGGTTGAAACCAAAGGGCCCGCGAAATTCGATGCCGTGCTCCCCGTGCCCGAACAGCGCCCCACCACCTGGGGAAAACGGCTCACTGATTTTTATGAAGATCTGATTGTCTACGCATTTCCGCGGCGCAATCCGATTATTACGAATGTGAACGAAAAGGCACTCTATGAGAGAAATCCGTACACATCGAAGCCCGGAGTTAAACCGTATCTGCCCACAACCTCACATTATATTGAGCCCGGCCCTGACGAGATCATCTCATCCAGCGAGCTGGTCGATATTAGCGATAATTTAAAACCCGGCGGACGTCTGCAATGGGATGTTCCGGCCGGCGACTGGACGATTGTTCGAATGGTGCGGCGCGCCACATGCGCCGAGACACGTCCCGCCCCCAAGCCCGGTCTGGGACTCGAGTGCGATAAGTTTGATGCCGCCGCGCTGGAGGCCCACCTCGCAAATTATTACGACAAACTGCTGAAAAAAATCGGCCCGCGAAAGGATCGGCACGGCTGGACCGCCGTTCACATAGACAGTTGGGAAATGGGAGCACAGAACTGGACAAAAAACTTTCTTGCCGAATTCAAAAAACGCCGGGGATACGACGCCAAGCCGTACCTGCTTGCTTATACCGGGCGCGCGGTCGGGGGGCTGGAACGATCGGAGCGTTTCCTGTGGGATGTCCGACTGACTGCCCAAGAACTCGTGCTGGAGAACCACGCCGGGCACTTGAAAAAACTCGGACGCCGGCACGGTTTCGAACTGTCGATCGAACCTTACGACATGAACCCGACCGCCGACTTGGAACTAGGGGCCGTGGCCGATGTGCCGATGTGCGAGTTCTGGAGTGACGGACTAGGATACGACTCCTCCTTCAGTTGTATTGAAGCCACTTCGGTGGCTCACACAATGGGCCGTCCGATCGTTGCGGCCGAAGCTTTTACCGCGGGGGGAGCGGAAAAATGGAGGCAGTACCCCTGGTCAATGAAAAACCAGGGAGACTGGGCCTTCTGCATTGGCATCAACCGGTTTGTCTACCATACCTTTGCTCACAAGCCGTTGGGCGAAGCATATCGTCCGGGCATGACCATGGGCCCGTACGGGGTGCACTGGGATCGCGGGCAAACCTGGTGGCCAATGGTGAAAAGCTATCACGAATATGTCAGCCGCTGTTCGCATTTGATGCGGCAGGGTGTCACTGTCTCGGATATCCTCTACCTCACTCCCGAGGGCGCGCCTCACGTTTTCCGTGCACCCGCCAGTGCGCTAGACGGCGTGGGCCTTCTCGCCGACAAAAAGGGCTACGGCTTTGACGGATGCTCCCCAGGTATTCTTATGGCAAAGGCCAATGTCCAAAACGGCAGAATTGCCTTCCCCGGCGGAACTTCCTACCGTCTGATGGTGTTGCCGCAAGTAGAAACCATGACGCCGGAACTCCTCACAAAAATCGAATCGCTTATCAAGGCCGGTGCGACTGTTGTCGGCGTACAGCCCGTCAAATCGCCCAGCCTGTCGAACTATCCACAATGCGACACGGCCGTGAGCGAGCTTGCTAAAAACATCTGGGGAGGGCTGAACGTTCCAAAAGAGATCACCAAACGACAATACGGCCAAGGCACCATTTATTATGGCGGAGCTTTTTCAGTAAAATCGCCCGTCGTCATCAAATCAATACTCCCGCAAAGCACCTGGATATGGTATCCCGAGGGGAATCCTCCCCCAGCCGGAACGAGGTACTTCAGGCGAAAAATCACCGTCGACAAAAACAAGACGCTCCTGTCTGCCCGCTCAGCCATAACAGCCGACAATTCATTTATTCTGTGGATCAACGGCAAGCAGGTTGATCGAGGCGGCAGCTTTAGAGTAATCAATGAGAAACAGATCACCAATTTCCTTCATCCCGGCGAAAACATCCTGGCTATCGCCGCCACCAATGGAGGCCCGGAAGCCAATCCGGCCGGTTTGATTGCCGCCTTCGAGCTTAACTACAAAGACGGCAGCAAGGATCTCATACATACGGACGCATCGTGGCACACCGGTCTGAAAGAGACACCGGACTGGAAGATTCTCCCCAGTGTGCCTGCAGGCTGGAAAAAGGCCGTTGTTCTGGGAGGCTTATCCATGAAGCCATGGGGGTTATCCGCGCCGGACTCCATTAAGCTCGCGGAACTCTATCCTCACTATGACGACACGGCCGCGTTGTTGAAGCAGATGGACATCAGCGAAGATTTCGTCTCCACCGGCCCGATCCGTTACGGCCATCGCCGCACCGACCGGCGGGATATCTATTTCGTTTCCAATAAAACCTCCGAGCCCGTGGAATCCGATTGTACATTCCGAGTCGCCGAAGGCAGGCCGCAACTGTGGCATCCCGTAACCGGCCAAAGACGTTTCCTACCGCAATACAAGACGGAAAATGGCCAAACTACCATCCCGCTTAAATTCGCTCCGTACGAAAGCTTCTTCATCGTCTTTTCGTCTGAAGATTCCCCAACGACACGGTCAGAAGCTGCCGCCGTGAATTTCCAAAAAACGATTCCGGTCGCAGAATTGCAGGGTGCCTGGCAGGTATGCTTCGATCCGAAATGGGGCGGTCCGGAAAAGACCACCTTCGAAACACTGATCGACTGGACCCAAAGCAGCACGAGGGGTATCAAGTATTACTCCGGCATTGCGACTTACCGTAAAACCTTCAAGTTGCCCGCAGGCATCGACACGGACTCCAAAATCTATCTCGATCTCGGAACCGTTCACGACATGGCCCGGGTCAG
>JAFGTN010000799.1 GCA_016934075.1 Pirellulales bacterium | reverse complement strand
GTCATGTGCCGTGCGAGATGTCTTTTGCTCGACGGGCGGCACGGGCATCGATTATCTGCATATCCAGTTCGGCTCGGACTTTGTGCGTCCAACGTTCCAGGTTTGAGCACCATTCTGATGCTTTCTTGTCGTGCAGAGTAAAATTCTCGATCTGTTGATTTCGGCACGTACTGGCCATGTTTCTCATAGCCGCGGCCAGGTCCAGTAGTCTCAAGGCGAATTGGTCGAGCTTTTCAGGGCTGTATGGTTGTAAGGTCATTTTGCTTCTTTTTTGTATTGTTCTCGGATAATAGAGAATCAAATAAGAGACATTTAATTCTATGGCCGATTTTGCACTCTGTCGAGGAATTTTGCATATAAATGGCACTAACTAAATACAGATAAGCAGAATAAAAAATCATAGAAATGACATATTCTGTACAAAATAATAGTTGTATTTATGTACACTTAATGCTAGTATCCTTTTCAACGGGTGTCGGTTATATGTAGTTTATCTCCAATATTATACGTTCAATATGGCTGAGTGACTTGGTGCGTTGTTGGGAGATTTCAGTTTAATAATTGTAAATAATGATCAAAATTACTGAGGGAAGGGCTCAGAATAATGATTTCTAATACGGTTGTTAATGAGATTAGACGATTGCTTCTGGAGAAGCGTTATTCGCAGCGGAAAATTGCCCTCAGGTTGGGGGTCAGTCGCGGAACTGTTAATTCCATCGCGACGGGCAAGCGGCCGGACTATTCACGGCGGAAAAACACATCGGAATGCGGTGAGGATGGTTTTTTTCCGCCCGAAGGGCTGCCGAAGCGGTGTCCGCAGTGTGGAGCGATGGTAATGATGCCATGTTTGGCCTGCCATGTGAGAGCATTGTCGGGGATATGTAAAATCGATCGTCCTGGTGTTGATTCCCCCCGATCTGCCCGTTGTTAGCGAATATATGCATAAACTTGTTGTCATTGGTTTGTGACGCAGGTATGCATCGTGTTAGATCATAAAAAAATGGCTTGCTGAATTTCAACCCGGCAGGTACGTTTTCTAAGGTAATGGCTGCGGCCATTTTCATGAGTTGATGTTGATGCTCGTAATACCAGGTTTTATCTGAAAACTATGCTGTAGTATGGGGGTGGCTGGCGGCTAAGTGAAGCCCCAGATGTGAAGCAAAGGGGCAGTTTCAGTTGCCCTCATGAACACAGCGACACAGGAACCGGGAGAAACATATTGAGGACTGCGATTCATTTTACGGCTGTTTTTGCGGCGTTGTTTGCCACTGCCGCATTGGCTCAACAATCAAAAGGCGTGCAACCCAGATCCGAGCACCCAAGGCCTGATTTCAGACGCGACGACTGGTTAAATCTCAACGGCGTTTGGCAGTTCAGTTTCGATCCGGAAGATCGTGGTCTGGACCGGAAGTGGCAGGAGTCGGCCGACGGATCGGATTTCGATCGCAAGATAACCGTGCCGTTTTGTTGGGAGAGTCCGCTATCTGGCATCGGGCGGGATAGCAAGGAACTTTTCCGTAAAGATCCCTCGGCCAGGAACATCGGCTGGTATCGTCACGTTGTGACCGTACCTAAGGGATTTGCCGGCAAACGGATCTGGTTGCGTTTCGGGGCGGTCGATTGGGATTCGCGGGTTTGGGTGAATGGCAAGCTATTGGGCCGCCACCAGGGGGGCTATTCGCCTTTCGAATTCGACGTGACCGATCTGGCCGCGCCGGGCGAAGAGATTCGCATCGTGGTTCGCGTCGAAGATCCGACCGATCCCGAGCAGGTTTTGGGCAAGCAGGTCACGAGATGGTACACGCCCACCAGCGGGATTTGGCAGACCGTCTGGCTCGAAGCGCGGCCGGCATTGCATGTTGTTAATTTGCGTACGACGCCACGCTACATCGGCGGGATCTGGTCGCTGGACGTCGAGGTTGATGTTGCCGATGACAAAAAACCAGCGAGCAAAAAAACACTCGATCAGAAAACTTCCTCGGATCGGTCAATAGATATCGAGTTTAAATCACCCGACGGGGCGTTTCCCAACAGTGTTGTGCGTGCAACGATGTCGGGCGGGAAAGGTCGCGTGTGGACTACCTTGGAAATACCACAGCCGAAAACATGGTCGCCCACCGATCCACATCTATACGACTTGGATGTGCTGTTGGGAAGCGACGATTCGAAGTCGACCGATACGGTGCATACATATTTCGGTTTGCGGACCATCGAGAGAAAGAATCGTGACGCTTCCGCCGCCGGAATGATACTTCTCAACGGGAGTCCGGTTTATTTGCGCGGCGTCTTGGATCAGTCATTCAATCCGCAAGGAATCTGCACGGCGCCCAGCGACGATTTCATGCAGCGCGACATGAAAATTGCCCGCGACCTGGGTTGCAATTTTATTCGCATTCACATCAAGTCCGAAGAACCGCGGCGGTTGTATTGGGCCGATCGCATGGGCTTGCTGTTGATGGCCGACATGCCTTGCACTTTCGAGCATACGGCGCGTGCGCGGACAGAGTGGGAAAAGACCATGCGGGCCACGATCGGCCGCGACCGCAACCATCCTTCGATCATCGCCTGGTGTCTTTTCAACGAGAGTTGGGGCTTGGGCCGGCAGGGATTCAAGAGCGACAAACGGGCCCAGGATTGGGTTTTGCGGATGTGGACGCTGGTGAAGGACAAACTCGATCCCTCGCGGCTGGTGGAAGATAATTCGCCTTGCCTGGGCGATCACGTGAAAACGGACATCAACTCCTGGCATTTTTATATCGACGACCACGAGCAGTCCGGGCAGGCAATCGAGACTATGGTGCGTGGGACGTATCCAGGTTCGCCGATGAACTATGTTGCGGGCAGGAAGCAGGGCGGCGAGCCGCTAATCGCTTCGGAGTACGGAGCGGTGGGCGCGCGAGACGGAGATCGCGACATTTCCTGGGGATTTCGTTTTCTGACCACTCAGTTGAGGCGGCACGCGGCGATTCAGGGATATGCATACACCGAACTGACCGACATCGAGTGGGAGCACAACGGGTTGGTGAACTACGACCGTTCGGCCAAGGAGTTCGGCTACGGTGCTTTTGTGCCGGGAATGCGTGTTGCCGATCTGCAGGGTGCGGACTTCATCGGTTTTGATGCTCCGCCGGTTTACGAGGTGGCGCCGGAAGAGACTTTTACGGTGCCGGTTTTCGTGAGCCATTTCTCAACACTGCGATGCGATCCCTGCTTGCGTTGGCGGATCGTGGGTACCGACAATCTCGGACAGACCGTGGAAACGCCACCTCGGGAACGGCCCGTGGTATGGCAGCCGTATGATGTGACTTTCCAAAAGCCTTTGCGCGTGACGGTTCCCACCGCTCGGCCGTTTGTGGGCGCTTTGACCCTGGAATTGTTGGACGATAAGGGGCGGCGGCTGGGAGCGAATTATCTTAACTTGATCGTACGGCCGATTTCGACCAAGGTTTTGCCCAACGGCGAAGTATCGTCGGTGACCAGTTCTCCGCGGGTGGAAGTCCTGGGCCCGAACCGCGTGGCCCTGCGTTTTGATGTGGATGATTTCTCGTCGTTCAACTCGCAACGTCCCGTCAAGCATTGGCTCGATCGCCGTGGGAAGTTCATCGGGCTGGGAAAATGCAATGTGTCGTATCGTATTTCCTTGCCGGTTTTCGTCCGCGAAGCTATTCCGGCCCAATTGACGTTGATGACCGAACTGGCTACTAAATCTGTTGACGAGCGGTTGGATTGGCCCGCGACGCGTGGACGCTTGGATTGCCCGCAAACCGAGGAGAGGAAGCATCCGGGGCGGGTTGCCGTTTCGCTTATCGGCGAGCAGCTTTGGCGGTTGGACCTGCCCGACGACCCGGCCGATTCGCGCGGCGTGCTTTCACACCAGAATCGTATTGAGCATGGCAGCTTCGGTTATCTGGTTCGGAAGAAAACTGATTTGACTCGACAACATGCATTGCGCAAGAAGCTCTGCAATGATCCGTCTTTTGAAATTATGCTTCGAGCGGTTTCCAATCCCGACACGGAAGACGGCACCAAAGAACAAGCCGCCGGCATTAGTCTCTTCGGCGAACGAACCGGTCGCTATCCAATTGATCCCACGATTATTATCGATACCGCTCGTCAACTGTCCAACGCGCCCGGCTGGACCTCAACCGAGCGGGTAAGTGTCGACCGGCTGCTGGATCATGCCAAAGCGATCGATGTGATCAAAACGGCCGAGCAGGGCGGGCACGAGTGGCGTCTGACGACCGACGCGCCGGCGCCGAATTGGGCCGCGCCGCACGGATCGAAAACCGCTCCGGACGATGCGAAGTGGACCGAAGGTTCGAGCGGTTTCGGCCGGCCGGTCAAAGCCCGTATCCGCGTGGCTACTCTTTGGGAGACTCCACAAATCTGGCTGCGGACGCAAGTTCAACTCCCGACCGAGCCCATGCAGATCGTCTTGCGATATTGCCACTCGGGCGATACCGAGATTTTTGTTAACGGCAAATCGCTGGTAAAACTCACCGGCAGCACGCCGGGCTATTGCGAATTGACTCTTGACAAGGAACAGATGAAGCTGTTCCGCAAAGGCCCCAACACTGTCGCAGTCCACTGCCGCAATGGCAGCGGGCGGCAAGCGTTGGATTTGGGGCTGCGGTGTGTTGTGGTTGAACGATAATGCATCGCAAATTGTTTCATATCCACCCTCAGCTGTGATCTTTGGTTTTGTGTAACTCTGGTTTCTTGAATCAGGATCTTCGCGGGATGTAATAAGCCACACGAAACAGCAACAATATTACCCGTACCTCACAGCACACCGGCTCAAAAATTGGTGCTATCCGAGTGACGTTCTCTATTTCAGGTTTTTCAGACCTCGCATTTTCCCTGGAAATGAGTACAATGGTAATAGGAGTAGTTAATCTGCGGAGCATTTCCAAGCGGACTATAAGACATATTATAAAGAACCATGATTCCAACATTGAATGACGAAGGCTATCTGCCACCGGGCCTTCACCAAGCCACCGTGGAAGAGATTTCCGCACGGTTTGGGCGGGAACCGGAATTGCGACGGGTTCAGATGGAGTCGTTGCGATGGTTGATTCAGTTGGCATGGCGTGCGGGAGTCCAGCGGATTATTGTCAATGGAAGCTTTGTTACAGACAAACTAGAACCAAACGACGTGGATTGTGTCCTTCTAGTTGGGGCGGGTTTCCCGAGCGATAAATCCGCTGAAGACGAAATGTTGAGTGGTTTGCCATTCATCAATATGGAATTGGTAGACCAGGAAGGTTTTGAGCAGTTCACGGAAAAGACGTTCGCAACCGATCGTGATTTAGTTCCCAAAGGTATGGTAGAGGTGATACCATGAGCATTGAAAACCGACATCAATGGGAAAACACTCGGGCTAAGCTTCAGGAACTGGAACAGCTTTACGAAAAAAAACAACAAGAATCTTTAGACGAGCACATCCGCGAGTTGACATTGCATTCGCTCAAGAAGCGAATCAACCAATTCAAGGAAGAGATTGCCCGATACGAAGCCCGAGCCGGTTCTCCTACTCGTAGTGTGTGAAGTAATATGTATAGGATTACATTGTTCGGCATTATTTATCTCTTTTGGATTCTTGGCTGGATTGTCTGTTCCCTTGTTTACATAGTGTGTACTAAAAAGGATTTTGCTGAAGTAGGGGCTTCTTTTCCGTGGCTATCAACATTAAGTCGCATTATGCTATTTAGCATCTTATGGCCATTGTATGTAGTCATGTTACTTTTTGAGTTGCACGAAAAGTGAGCTCGTAATAGGAGGCAGGCTTGGCTGGAGTTTTCCGTATTTGCGATTTGTATGTGAAGATGAACTTACCTAAAAGTTAGTGTCGATTAGTAAAAAATCGGTGTTCCTCCTTTACGCCTTACACGCATTTCATCTCTGTTTCTTTAGAATATCCAATTATCACCCTTCCCATAAAATGCCACCCGACCGTATATCCAAAACCAACGCCGCCCGTCTTCTTGACGCAAAGGGCATCGAGTACGAGTTGCGCTTCTACGAGTTCGATCCCGAAGATCTCTCGTCGGACAAGGTCGCCGCGCAGATCGGACTGCCGCACGAGCAGGTTTACAAGACGCTGGTTGCCAAGGGCGACCGGCACGGTGTATTGCTGGCCGTGTTGCCGGGCGACGCCGAGTTGGATCTCAAGGCCCTGGCCAAGCTGAGCGGAAATCGTCGCGTGGAGATGGCGCCGCTCAAGGAAGTGCAGGCGTTGACCGGCTATATTCGCGGTGGTGTGACTGCCCTTGGATGCAAACGCAATTACCCGGTCTATCTCGAAGAAGAGGTCATCCTCTTCGACCGCATATCGGTTTCGGCCGGAGTCCGCGGAACACAGATTCTTCTATCGCCCGACAACTACATCTCGGCCGTCGATGCGACTCTGGGAGCGATAATCCGACCGAGGTGATTCCGTGAGCGCAACGGCGCTAGCCGCCCCGATTGAAAAGGTGAGGTTGACATTGTTTGTGGTGCAGCCATCCTGCCTGCGTTGAACACGCCTTGCAGCCAAGATGCCTGCGCCACAATTTTTCAATTGACGGCTGGCGTTGTTCCGCTCACATGCAAAAGAAAAACCTTTTGCCAAGCCTGAGCCAGTGGGCGATGCCGCCCACTTCGGTGAGAATATTCAGCGGACGATGACGCTGCTGGCGACCAGCACTACACAGAAACGCAACCGCGTGCGGATTCTATTCTATGGGCAGTCGCTTACGTCCAATCTTCAAGTTGCCCCAGAACGTGGTCGTGGGCATGCTTTTCGTTGCCGTTGTCGTTGTCGGTTTGCGAGCGGCTGCGGGCGAGTTCGTAGGCGTAGAGTTCGGCCGGAGACGATTGGGCCAGAACCTGTTTGAGAGTTTCCTCGTCGGTCCGGATTTCGCCCGTGAGGGTGTCTTGTGCGACGGTGGCTTGCGCAACTGATGACGGCGATACCGATTGGGTGTGTACGCGATCGAATGAATCGGCCCGGACCGAGAATCCCCGTCCTGTCAGAGTCGCGTAGCCGGCTGTGTTGTTGAATTGGGCGCCGGAAGCGGGGGTATGGAAAACGGCCGTGTCGATGCCATGAGCGGCTCTAGCCGTGACGTATTCCACGTTGCCTATGTTAATCGAGAAGCCATGCCCGCTGAGGTTTACGGCGTCGTGGGAAACTTGCAGGTTGTCGTTGCCCGCCGAGTCGAACAGGTAGGCGCGATCGTAACCACCGGCGGTGGCCTGGACATCCACGCTTTCGAAGCCCTTGGCACGGAGATAGAATCCGTCGCCGCGCATGCGGCTGTAAGTGGGTGTGGCCAAGAATGTGTCGTTGCCGGCCGAGTCGAAGAACTGTGCGGTATCGGTTCCGCCGCCGGCTCCGGATGCCAGCACGCCGGCGAATCCTTCCACGCGGCTGCTGAAGCCGGCGCCAGTGAGGACCGTGTAGTCGGGCGTGGTAACGAGCGTGTCGTTGCCGACCGAATCGTAGATGACGGCCATGCCCGAGTCGTTGCCCGAGCCGGCGCGGACGGTGGTGTCTTCGAAGTTGGTTGCGGTTACCTGATAACCGCTGCCTTGCAGGACGGTAGTGCCGACGGCCAGCGTGGCGTTATCGTTGCCGTTGCCGCCGGTGAGCGTGATGGTATCTTGTCCACCGGAGCCGTCGATTGTGATATTGTCGATTTGCCTGGCAGAGAAGCTGTAGTCGACGCCGCCCACCGCCAGTCGATAAAAGTTGCCGGCCGAGAAGCTGATGTTGTCGTTACCTTCGGTACCCAGCACTCGCAGGCTGTTGCCCGACTGGGACACGAGGTTGGTTAGACGGAAATCGACCGCTTCGTTTATGCCCGGATCGATATTCACCGCGCGGATGTAGAATTGCTCACCCGCCCGGGCGGAGACGTCAATGCGTTCGATGTCTGC
>JAFGTN010000798.1 GCA_016934075.1 Pirellulales bacterium | reverse complement strand
TCGCAGTGCTTGAATAAACTCGGTCCGAGCCGAAAAATACGCCCTGCGACCGGCCAGATCAAAACCGCGACGCGTGTGCGCGTCGGCCTGTTGGGCTATAAGCTCCAACTCCTTGGACCGGCAACGTGTTTGGGCGGGCACTTCGGCCTGGCCTTCGAGTAACCATGAATACTCTGCCGGAGCTGGATCTGCGGACTTAGCGGGAGCTTCGGGCAAGCAAGGTTCACTCATCCGCCGACCTGTCGAGGGATACTGATACTGCGGTATTGCGGATTGGTCGTCCGTCATGGCCGGATGTGTTTCTCGGCAAGCCAAGTTCTCGTCGGCTTTTGCATTGATTGGTGGTGGCGATGGAAGTTCAAGGTCAAACGATTCGGTAGTTGGCTGTTTGTTAACCGTCTTTAAGGAAACGGATTCGTCGGCAACCGACATTTCGAAGGCAGGCTTTTTGTCAACCGTTTGCCTGGCAATCGGTTTTTCGACAACGTGTTTTTCGGTAACCTGTTCCGCTACGACGGATTCGTTTACCGCCGTTTTTTCGTCTCTAAGCTCTTTCTCAGGTCTTGCGGCAACCGGATCCTCGACGATTGTCAGAGTTAACGGCAAGTCAGCCGATTCGTCGATTATCGGGCAGTCGACCGAGCGAACCGTATCGTGCGAAGATTCACTAGACACCTCAGACAGGTGATTGCATAATGTAACATACGGTGACAGCCATGGCGCAGAGGGTGGAGTGGTGACCGGCATTTCATAACGTTGCAGCGAGATTGGCCGTAACGGTGTTTCCATGGACGACTTCGAGAGAAGTTTTGGCACATCGCTCGATTGTTCGTCGGCGACTATACCCCAATTGACCAAAGCCGAACTCAAGATGACCAGGGGTGCGACCAGCCGTGGTTGCAAATAGCTTTTCAGGCGATCCATCGGTTTTCTTCCGTGACGATTCGCAGGCCCCGTTTTGCGTGGCCCGATTAGTTTTTGAATTCAAAAAAACTTCATGGCCCTTTGCCTCTTGCTGGGCCGTCCTTACCGTCGAATCGGCCTGTATTGCCTAGAGCGATGAGCAAAAAAGACTGCCTATAACCACTACTTGCGGTACCACCCGGAACAGGTGTCACAAACCGTTTTAGCCGCCCTATCCATCCGGCAGCTATTCCGCAGGCCGAGTGAACGTTCCGAGCCGCGCGACCTGTATAACCGGACAAATCCCAACTTAAATGAGAATAAGTTGGAGGAAATTACACTACCCGGTGTGAATGGTGATAGCCACCCGGTAAAGAATCTGTAGCTCGAAACACAACTACGGATCAATTGCCGCCATCGCATGCGGAGAGAAGTAGATCATCTGCGCGAGATTCTTACCGAAATTTTGTCTGTCGTCCTTGGGGATAGCGGCTTGAAAACCTTCTCGCAAAATCCGCATGTGTTCGACGTTGCCGGTGAGAGATACCTCATAGGCCATGGCTTCGGTCGATAACATAAAGAGTACCGGAGAGGTTTTCTGCGAAAGCGGACAAGCCGTGTAGCGGAAAGTTTTCACATCGTCCTCCCAGCACTCGCGAATCATCTGATCTATGCCGACTGAGATGGCCTTGAGCACTTCGGGATTGCCCGTCGCTCGGTGATAACGGGCTAGTGCGCAAAGCGTGAGCCCTTCCATAAAAGGTACATTGCCGTGACAGCGGCGGTCACCATGCCGGCAATGATCGCCGGCCAGTCGAACAACCCAGCCCTTGTTCCAGTCGATATTCTTCTTCAGTACTTGCCAGTTCAATGTCGCCGCGTCAAGATATTTCTGTTCGCCGCTCAATTCATAGGCGCTAAGCATCATAATTATCGGCCAGCCTAGAACGCGGATATGGGTGCCGTAGCGGGTGGGCATGTGCGCCGCCATGGCGTCGGCCATTTGCATCACGACTTCACGGGCACGACGATCTCCGGTCAGGTAGTAATATTCCAGGTCGCCGGTGAGCCAGACGTGGCCGAAGTTTGTGCTATGGCCCATATGATAGGGGTGACTGACCGGCAGTTGACCGTCTTTGTAATATCCACCCGTATGGTTGAGGCAATGCAGCCACATTTCTCCTACCTTGGGCGGTGCTCCCCAGGGATTCTTCATCAGCGGATTGGTTGCATGAATCACATCCACGTCGATATGATGTCGCGCGGCCTGCTCCGCTCGCAGAAAACACTCTCGGTTGCCGCTCCGCAGGTATTGCAGGAATAATCCGTGCGCCAGGTCGTACTCCAGGTTTCCCCAGTTAACTTTCCGCTCGCCGAACCAGTCGCCATAGTTCAGCATGCCGTATTCCCGCTCCTTGTCGCGTTGCTCTAGATGCGCGTTCAGTGCCCGTTCCAGCCATGCATCGTAACCGAAATATTTTTTGGGATCGGCCGGCCGAAGGTTCCCGGCGGCCTTGGTCTTGCACACGTACTGCGGATCGCAAGTAGCCGGCAGCGGATCTTCGGTTGCCTGATAGAAATGTGACAGTGAATCAATGTCCGGCCGACCGCCGAGAAACCGCAACCATAGCTCGTGCGTTTTGGCCGTGCCTGTTTTAATCGAATGCACACCGTCGCGGACATGATAGTAAAGCTTATTCTCTTCTTCCAGCGGTTTTCCCGCGTATAGCCCCTTGGGCAACGCCGGGCAGATTCCCATAGCAAGTGTATCGTCTTCTATTTCGGCGCTTTTGGGCCAGTTCTGCCAGAATTCGCGCAGACCGACGGCCACGCCTGCCCGACGGACACCCAGTGCGGCCCAACCGGCAGCCCGTCGCCCGGCTGGCTTGCCGTTACGGTTGTAGTGCGATTCGTCCCACTGGACTACCGATTCGTGTCCGCGCGAAGGCCGGTCAGTGTACAGTTTTTCGTCGACGATGCACCAATTATCCGCCGGCTGTTCATCGGCTGCTTTCGGTCGGGCAATTTTGAGATTCAATTCTCGTACCGAGGCCATCAACGACTTTTGTTGATCGTTAATGAACGTATAATAGCACTTTACAAACGGTTGCCCGCGATAAGCGTGCAGGCGAACGATGTATCGAAACATCGAGCCTTTTTGTGAGACATGTTTTCCTTCCAGCCGAACGCAGGCACGTATCGGTCCAGCTTGCTCAATCAATACATTGGTAGGTGAACCCAAGCGAAACTCCTGCCCTTCAGTGTCCGTGAGTAAGATATCCACATCTTCCGCATCGAGAATGCGCTCATTTTTCGTGATTTTTCCGTCGCCGTCTAGATCTAGCGACACGGTTCCCAATAATCCACCGCTGGGTAAGCTGTCCGATTTACCTCCCAGCCGTAACTCCATCGGCCCCGTGTCGACCACCACCTGACCGTCGCGTTCTTCTACTGAAACAGGATCGACTACCGCCTTGCGTTGAATTCCCTTACCGTAGCGGAGATCCAGCACCCGCCGCTGTTTGGCCTGCAAATCGATCTGGAAGTCGAGTAGCAGCCAACGGATCGATCCGTCGGGCCAACGTGCCAGCGTCTCGGTTTGCAGTGGTATTTCGTTTCCTTTTTCATCGAACAACGCCACGTCGCCCGGTTTTTGTAAAACGCCCTGACCAAACGGAATACCGGACGTAACCGGCCATGCGGTTCGAGCTACGCCGCTCGGTTCCGCCACCACGATAGAAATTGCACCGGCACTCACCGTCAAAGAAACGACTAATATCCCCGCCATGAAAATAGTTTGCAGTCGATACATGATGTGTCTAACCTCTTTTGTTCGGGGATTTCCATTTGTCTTCCACACAGAACGAACTAGCTACCGCTGGATCATCTCCATCATGGCCTGAGCTACAAGCTGAGGATCGTATGCGACCATACCCACGATCAGGCAGATGAACGTCAGACCGATTAGCAGAAACCAGCTTGCCCGCAGGTTTCTGCGCACCTTGAACTGTCGCAGGGCCTTGCTCAGTTCGATTTGCAGTTTTCGCCATCCCAAGTAATTTTGGTGCGGGCCGCTGGAAACGAGCGAGACGTTTCGCATGGCCGATGAGGCATCGATGTGCAGTTGCAGGCCTAGCTTAGGCAAGGAGAGAGAGTCGCCGGCCCATTGAGTTTCGCCTTCGAGACCTTCGATACCGTCAAGCCCTTCTACCAGATCGGCCATGATCGCGCGTAGTTCTTCGACGGCGATATTATAGATCACCAGCCTAGGGCGTTGTGAGAGCAGCACAAGAACCACCGACAGGCCGTAAAGCGAAGCCAGAAAGCCCCAGACGAACGGTCCGAAAAGACTCGAGGCCGAACTGGGATAGAACAGTTCGAATGGTCCCACCAATATCAATCCGAAGAGAGCCAGCCCCAAAGCGGCCGTATCGCGTGTCCCGGAAACCACAAACGGCCGCCGCATGAGATTCATACCCCCCAGTACGACCAGGTAAACCGCAAGCGGACCCAGGGCAAGAGAAATGCGAAATGGGTCCATGACTGATGGTCTCCGGGAGAATTTGTGAGAATCGGTAAAAACTTTATTGTATCCGCAATTATGGGTGTAGAACAGATGTCGAGCGGATCTTGTCGAAGCTTTGCCGTACGGCAAAAACTCCCGGGTTTCCAGCCGGACCTGCTCAAGGTATACTGCGTCTTTCGAGCAAATAAATTGCCGTACCAGTCGTGTTTTCAGGAGTTTTCGTCATGTCAGAGTCGTCCGGTTTGAACTTGTCCGACCATATCCGCTCGATTCCCGATTTTCCCAAGCCGGGCATCTTGTTCCGCGATATTACAACCCTGCTGGCTCACCCGCCCGCCTTTCGCGCGGCCATCCGCCAACTGGTCGAGCGGCTCG